>JAGBLC010000116.1 GCA_017635615.1 Prevotella sp. | reverse complement strand
GACGTGTCTCACGTCGTTATCCAGCAGATTGTTGCGACGTGAGACACGTCGCCTCCTATTGCAAAGCGGTGTAATAACCATTAGCTATATAGAAGCCGACGATAGCGGACGCGACGCGTCGTGTCCCTACAACAAAAACAGATAAGCCATGACAACAGCAAAAGAGATCATCGGATATATGGAATCGCTGCGCAACGACAACCAGCGGGAGATTCTCATGGGGTTCTTCAAAACAGGACCGGGCGAATATGGTGAGGGCGACAAGTTCTTAGGACTGAAAGTGCCTCAGACACGAGCTATCGTCAAAGATGCCCAAGCCACCCCTCTCTGTGAGGTGCCGCAGCTGCTGATGTCGCGCTGGCACGAGGTGAGGCTATGCGGGTTGCTACTGATGGTTTCGAGGTTTGAACGTCTGTCGACAAGACGTTTGGCGAATGACGACACAGCAACGCTCCGGCGCGATGAGCTGGTCGCGATGTACCTGCGATATGCCGAGCAGGCCAACAACTGGGACTTGGTAGACCTCACGGCCCCAAAGATACTTGGCCATTGGCTCCTGTTGCCCACCCACCTTGGCGACGGCACGGAGGAATACAAACGCCAAGTGCTCGACGAACTGGCCGCGAGTCCATGTCTCTGGCGGCAGCGCATGAGCATCGTCTGCACCTGGAAGACCACGCAGCAGGGCGACCCCTCATGGTGTCTGCGCTATGCAGAGAAGCACCTGCAGCATCCTCACGACCTGATGCACAAGGCTGTGGGGTGGATGCTTCGCGAAATGGGTAAGCGCATCTCGATGAACTTGCTGCGCGACTTCCTCCGACAGCATTCCAGCGAGATGTCGCGCACCACCCTACGCTACGCCATCGAAAAGATGTCGGAAGAAGAGCGCAGGTATTGGATGAGCCTGCAATAGCATCAGAAAGCCTTCTTCACGTCGGCCAGCGTGATTTCGGTGAGCTGGTCTTCCGAGAGGTTGCGTCCTGTCGAGATGCGGTTGGCCTGACACTGGATAGCCTTCTCGAAGACGTTACGCACGTAGCGGGCGTTGCCGAAGTTGCGGTCTTTATGAGCCACGACATACTCAAGCCGCTGCTGCACATAGCTGGCCGCCTCTTTCGTGATGGTATACTCGTTTTTGTTCAAGTACATACGGAAAATCTTGTACAGCTCTTCGGGCGTATAGTCGGGGAAGTTGATATAGCGGTTGAATCTCGACTGCAGTCCGGGGTTGGTATTGATGAACTGCTTCATCTCGTCGGTATAACCTGCCACGATGACGACGAGCTTGTCGCGGTCGTCCTCCATTCGCTTGAGCAGCGTTGCAACGGCCTCGTCGCCATAGTCTTGTCCACCGGATTTCTGCGTCAGCGCGTAAGCCTCGTCGATGAAGAGTACGCCGTTAAGAGCCGAGTCGCACATAGCATTCACCTTCGGTGCTGTCTGTCCTACATATTGTCCGATCATTCCCGAGCGGTCGGTCTCCACGAGATGACCTTTCTTCAGGATTCCGAGATCTTTGTAGATACGCGCCACGATACGCGCCACGGTCGTCTTACCCGTACCGGGACTGCCCGTAAAGACGAGGTGGTAGGACATATTGGGATTCTTCAGTCCTTTGTCGGCACGCATTTTCTGCACCTTGGCGAAGTTGGCCAGCGTGCGCACCTCCTCCTTGACCGACTCCAGTCCGATGAGGCTCTGCAGCTCTTCGTAGGGATCGGTCTCCAGCGCTTCCGACACATTGTAGCCTTTCTCGGCGTCGATAGAATCCTCACCGACACCTTCTACGCGGTCTTTATCGCGCTGACGGAAATGTCCGTCGTGCTTCTTCCTGTTTTCCACACGCTCCGTTGCATCCTCGTCCTGAAAAATACCGACGAGGGTGGTCACCAGTCCCATGGCGACGAATGCAGCAACAAGAATGCCCACGCTCTTCTTTGAGATATTTACTTGCATATTGTCAAATAGGTTTATTGTTTATTGACTCTTTCCGATCTTCCTGCCCGCTCAATGCCAGATAGAGCGCGTATGGCAACAGATAACAGGCCACGTCGACGCTGTCGAACGTTCCGGGCAGCAAGCCCACCCATTGTGCCAGCTCGCTGAGAGTCCCCACCAGCGGGATGATGCCGGCGACGAGCCACTTCAGGGGATGCGGGCGGAAGAGTCCGCTGACGATGAGCACATATCCCGCCGACCACAGCCCGTCGGGCAGACAATAGACCACCCATTCGGGCATATCCCACTGCAGGGTATGCTCACGCCACTGTCGGAGCAGCGGCTCCATCCCTGCACGACTCGCCAATTGATAGATGAGCAATCTGGTCGGGCGGAACAGCAGATAGCCCATTCCCCCAATCAGAACCAGTACGACGCCAAGTATCGTTTTCCGCGTCTGTCTCATTGTTGTGCAAATTTAGCAAATTATCGGTTTCGCACTGCTAATGCACCCCAATATTTAACAATTCTTAATAGGAGAATGGACTATGACGGCCTTGCTATTCCTTTTTGGCTTTAACGGCTACTTTCTTTCCTTGATGGATATAGACACCCTGAGCAGTCGGGCGACGGCCTATCTTATAGCCTTGCAGGGTGTACCACTCGGTATCGGCCTCGCCGCTGCTATACGTCCTTATGGCTGTGGCTCCATCGATGACAATCTCGAAGGGCTGCTCCAACGAGCCATAGATAGCATCGCTGGCGAAGGGCAGATGGAGCACCTCGTATTCATCGCCCTGATTGTAGACGCGCAGTACGACCTCATTGTCGAGATCGTCGGCCGACGAGCCCATGATGGTAAGGAAGTAGTAGCCGCTGTCGAAGACGGCAGCGCCCCGGCACTCACCGTTGACGAAGGCACCCAGTTCGGCATCCTCGCATACATTTCCCTGCCACCTGACCACAGCGATGACGTTCATATTGTCGGGATAGAGGTGGTTGTCGACGGGGTTGTAATGAGCAGTACGCGGTGCTGCCTGCTGCACGCGGGCGGCACTCGGTGCATAAAGGGCGTGAGCGGTGCGCGGATAGTGGAACGTCTTTGCGCTGCTGGCCATAGATCGGTAGATATAGCCCATGCCCGGCACGATGTTCTGCAGCGTACCCTCCCAGATGCCGTTGCCACGGTAAGAAGCGAAGGCCGTGCGGCTCTTCACCACATCACCCGGTGCTGGATCGAGTTCGGCGAAAGCATCCTTGACCGACATCACGTCGTTGGAGAGCGTGCCCATCCAGTTCCATCCGGGGTAGATGGTTACCGCCGTGTCGCGCACGTTGATGAGCGACCCGATGAGGTTGTAGCTGACCGACGAAGAGGTCTGTACCTTATACATATTGCCCGGCGACATCTCCTTGAGACTGCCCAGGACGCTACCGTCCGACGGGTTGACCGACGCGATGGCATCGTGGCTCTTGATGTTCATGAACCGCTTACGGTCGGCCTTCGCCTTCGGAAGCACACTCAAGATGTCGTTGCTCTCCGGTTGAACATAGATAGACATCCACGACCAGCCTTGCGGAAGCGAGATGGACTGCTGCAGGAGGGCGGTCGAGCTGAAGATGACAGGATTGTCGTAGGTGCCGAAGATAGCATCCTGTGCATAGCGGATGGAGGTTGACGGCTCCTTGCCCGGCAGGGTGACGTTGACGATGGGATAGGTGCGTCCGGTCGAGGCATCGTACATCTTGAAGGTGAGGTCGGCCTCGCCCGTGCTCAGTTCGGTGGCTGATGCGCCGTACACCACCATGTTGACATAGTAGGCATCGCGTGTGTCGACATACTCGGGCGAAGCGATGCCGCGGCAGTTGCCGGCAGCATCGAAGGCCGCCACCTTGGTGTCGGCAAACTCGCTGATACGGTCTTCGATGTACACCTGTCCGGTGAGCATCATGTTGCTCTCGTAGAGGTCGGGATTAACCTCCCATTCCGGCTCGTCGCCCGACACGACAAGCGTCAAGGGCAGCACGCGCTTGATGCCCAGCCGGTCGGTGACGTAGAGATATTCGGTGTATCGGCCTACGGGCACATCGTTTCCCACGCTGAACTGAACGAGGTCCCAGTCGCTGTTGATGGTGCCTACAGGCTTGTCGACCGTCAGCCACGAGGGCAGTCCGCTGATCTCATAGCTCTGTGGCGAACCAGTATTGTTGACGATGATCTCCGTCCAGTTGATGGCATCATTCCAGCGTTTGTCAAAGATGTGGCTGCTATCCGAATCGTCGTTCCACTTCACGCTGGCGAAGTCGGCATGTATCTTCCACGATACCGGCTCGGAGTTGTTGCCGTGAGTGTCCTTGATGTTGTTGACGGTGACCACGAAGTCGTTGTTGTCCATCAGAGGCAGCGCCGCATCGGGGAAGGAGAAGTACACCTCGTCGGCCGAGGCGGTGAAGTTGAACTGCGAGTCGTCGAGTCGCATCTTGGTGGAGCCTGGCTTCAGAGCCGGAGCGTTGTCAGCCTGCGCCACGGATGCCGGCTGCTGTGTGTTGTCGATATGCAGGCGCGAGTCTTTCTCGCCGAAGTTCTGCATCGAGAAGTCGGTGACGACCGTTCCCTGCTGCGTGCGGTGTATCTCCTCCATGGGGAAGTAGCCCACGAGTCCGGGATAGCTGTTGTCCAAGCGTTCGTAGCGCCGGTCGCTGATGAGCTGTCCGTCGAGAGCAGCGTTCCAGATGCGTATCTCGTCGACATCCCCCTTGAAGCGGTTCGTCTCGCTGTCGCCATTCAGCTCGCCGCCCACGATGAGATAGCGGGAAGAGATGGCGGGAATGGCATTATCGTTAAGCACCTTGACCGCCTCGCCGTCGACGTAAGCGATGGTACTGGTGCCCCTGCGCACGTTGAGTGCGAAGTGATGCCAGAATCCGTCGAGGTAGTTGTGGTCGCTCAGTATCGTCTCGCTCCTGACGGTGTTGTCTTCCATCAGCTTGAGTTCCAGCTTACCCTCATCGAAACCGATTATAGCGGATGCCGGATGCTGTACGACGGGCTCCGAGGAATCTATGACGGGAGCTGTATTGACGGCCATCAGCGTGGTCTGTCCGCCATTGTCGGCCTCCGAGCCACGGAACCACATCTCGTAGGCGAAGTTGTCTGTCCGGTTGGGATTGAAGGTGGCGATGTCTATCTTCAGCGGGCTGCCCTCCTCGCCCGAGAGGTGTACGGCCCGGTTCTCGTTGTTGATATACCAGCTCTCCGACGGCATGTAGATGTGGCGCGCCCTGACCATGTCGGTTATCTGCGTGCCATGTCCTTCGGTCATATTCCAATAGCCCACCAGTCCGGGTGTGTACGAGGCGCGGGCCATGTTGCGTGTCTCATAGAGCTCGGCCGCCGTGATGTCGTTGTTCCAGACCGACAGTTCGGCCACCATGCCCTTCATGCCATTGCCGCCGATGCTCAGTTTGCCGTGGCCGTAGAGATTGCTGGCCGGCACATTCTTGCCGACATATTGCGGCTCCTTGTCGTCGGCCGTGGCATAGAGCATGGTGATATGGTTCTGCTCCTCGCTGCTGCTCTTTACCTGATAGTTCAGCGCCATGTACGTCCACTTGTTCTCTGGCAGGGTGACACCGGCATCGTAGACCTCCTCTTCCGTTCCGACGCGTGCCTGCAGCACTCCTCCGTCGTGGGTGGAGAGCGACAGCAGATTGTTGTCCGTACCGAGGCTGATGATGGTGCCGTCGCCCTGACGGTAGAACCACATGTCGAAGGCATAGTTGGTGTTAGAGAGGTCGTACATGGCATCGGTCTCGAAGCGTTCGCCATTCAGCTGTACAGCCACATCGGGATAGAGGCTCTCGCCGAACACCACGTTGTTCATTCCGCCCTCGATGCGGAAGTTGTCCGACTTGCTCATGGCATTGGCGTTGAGCACCTCGTTGAAGCGCAGGTGCATAGCGTTGCGGTTCTGATAGTTGAGCTGCCCCGTTTCAGGGCTTATCATGCCGAGGAGCTGCGGTCCGTGGGTGTCTTGCGTCACCTCGACGATGTTGCTCTCGAAGGTCACTTCCTCTACGCCATACATACCGAAGGTTTGTGCCTGCAGCTCGTAGAGGCCGTCGTCGGCGAAGTTCACCTTCTGTGTGAACCGGCTTCCATCAGGCATGGGCAGGTAGCCCATGGAGAGGAGCGAGTCGACGGAGGTCCACTGCTGGATGATGTTCCACGAGTCGACCCCCTTGCGGCGATAACGCAGACGGAGTCCCTGTAGTCCGGTGTCTTGCCTGTCGAGGTTGTACATCGTGGCCGTGATGCCGTCGTTGTCGTCGCGATAGGCTTTGTTGAGCACCGTATGGTCGACACTGAGGTCGACATGTGCTGAGGCCGGTACGAAGTGGACGCGCAGCTTCACGGTCTCACTCTCTACGGTCGGGTCTTTCTCCGACTTCAGGATGAGCTGTATGTCGTTGTAGTCGTTCACACTGCGGTCGCTCTGAGTGACGATGAGCGTCTTCTCCACAGTCTCACCGCCCTTCATCTTGATTGAGCGTCCCTCGCGCCCGTTGGAGAGGATGTTGCCATCGACGGTGAGGATAGCTCCCTGCGGATTACTGCGCTCCTTCACCTCCAATATGTAGTTGCAGAGGTCGTTGGTCTCGCTCTGGTTCGACAGCTCCAGCGTGAACTTCGCCTGACCGCCTACCGGCACGTCGGTCACCTCTGCCGAGCCTTTCACCTTCAGCTGCGGTTTCTCTATCTGCATGGTAGCCTCGTTGAGCTTCGTGCCTTCCTCGTAGAAGCGCGTATAGGAGGCTCCCTCGTAAGGATTGGCTGTCTGCCCGCCACGTGTGCGGAAGATGGGTCCCAGCCCTTCGGCGAGTTATAGACATCGACGGTCAGTGCCGTGCGCGGGTCGCTGTCGCTCATGGTCCACGCCACAGCCTGCGACTTTGTCACGGTAGAGTCGTTGGTGGTGTAGTAGTTGCGGTTCCATTCTGTATGGACGATGCCGTAATAGCCGGCGTCGTTTACCATTCCTCCGATGTTGATATCAAGGCTTGTGGTATATACAGTGTCATTCTTATGAGAATACGACCGCCTGTACGCTATCTCATCTGTATTGCTTATCTTTGAGCCACTGGCAATGGAGTAGTTGTCTTTCAGCATCGTGGCGTCTGCGAAGGCTTCCAGCTTGTCGCGTTCGTTGTCGGCAATGCGTGCACGCCACTGGTTGATGGAGTTGATGGCGTTCTGCACCTCGTCCTGCACATTCGCATTGTCGGTACCGTTCACCATGCGGTAGCTGGGGTAGCCTTTGGCAGCCGCCATCTGCTCCGCAGTGAACACCTTGGTGTCGCCATTGCTCTTACCGAACTCTGTGTCGCCATCCTTATACTTGGTGTAGTACATCACCTTTCCCGGCACCTTGACGGCCACGTTGTCGTCCCAGTGGTTACCGCTGACATAGCCTTCCTCCAGGCGGCTCTTGATGATTCGCTCCCAGTTGGGTATGAGCGTATTGAGGATATAGGCCTGCGGAAAGATGAACTCCGTGCCGAACTGCTGTCCCACGGTGATGCCGTCTTTCTCGCCAATGTCGTATGTACCGTCGTCTCGCTTGAAGATGCCCAACAGTCGTCCCTTGCTGAAGAGCAGGTTGGTGCTGCGTCCGATGTAGGTGTCGCCACCCTCCGGGACGTAGGTCATGGTCTTCAGGTCGATGACCATCGAACTGGGTGTCGATGCACTTTCCGTCAGGGTATAGGTGGTATCGTTAGCGGCAAGGAAGTTGTCGGAGTATTTGTCGTTGTGCACAAGCTTTTGGTTGGATATGATTTTGAATTTCGACTTGTTCAGCACGGCGATACCCATGACCGTACCCGTTTCCAATTCAAAGGTAGGCGTCTCGCTTATATATACACCTATGCCGAGGACATTGGTTTTCGAGCGGAAGTTGGAGTGTGTGTAGGAGTGTATCTCCTTTGTTGTGAGAGAGGCCACCGATGTGGACCCCGGCGGACGGCGGATTATCATATCCACATCGTCGGGACCCTCTGTAACGAAGTTCGTGCCCGTGCCTATGCTGCCCAGGACAATCAGGTCGAGGGCATCGCCCATGGAGTCGGGAGCCTTCCACATCGTCACCCTGCCGTCGATATTGACACTTACCGACATGTTCAGCAGATGCCCTGCGGCAAAGTTGGGCCATCCGGCCACAAACTCGTAATCGACATGCCCCTTCGCATTGGGTGTGATCTCCACGTCGTGGGTCTCGTATGGCATACCCATCTCGATGTCTTCCTTGCCAGCCTTGCCCTTCTCGGCAAAGACGGTGGTGGTGGATGACGCGTCGTTGGAGATATGTATGACGGCGTCGCGCGGCACTTCGCAGGCTTCCAAGCCGGTATCCTGGTTCTTATAGTGCTCGGCCACGTCTATCTCGAAGCCGTATGTCTTGTCCTGGACGAAGATAGGATGAGAGAAGCGATAGTGATAGGTGTCGTCGCCCAGCGTCAGCACGTCGATGCTGTCGCGTTCCAGCGTACCCGTAGCTATCTCCACACGTTTCTCACCGAACACACCGCTTCGCAGATTGTTCTGCCTGACGTTAATCGTGGGATTGACGCGCAGCTGCCGGTTCATCTTTGCCGAATAGTAATACTTCATGATAGAGCCTTCGCCCAGCGTCAGCGAGTCGCTCTGCATCTTCTCCTTGACGGTGTTGGTGGCATCGATGACGGGCAGATTCTGCGCAAAGACGGGCTCATCGTCGTACTGGGTGCCGCCCTTCAGCCGTATGCTCTCCACCTTGTACTTCAACGGGGGAAGCATGGCCGAAAACTCACCAGTGCGTTCGTCGGTGGTGATAAATATATAATAGGTGTCGTCGTGCTCGCCACCGGCACGATAGGCTGTGCTCTGTATGCTGTCGGTGGCCGAGGCCACGGGCAGGTTCTCCGTACCGAAGGCGCCCTCGCCGTGGTCGTTCACGATATAGTTGAACGAGCACTGCGACTCTTTTCCAAGCGAGAGTTTTATCTCTGCACGGCCGATGCGGTTGGTGGAACGGCGGAAGCCGAGCGGTTCGTCCTGGTCGGAGAAGCCGCCGTTGATGCGTCCCGTTACGTTGACGAGCGTAGAGTCGATGAAGTTGACGGTCTCAGCACGACGAAAGTCGTAGGTAGAACCGTCCATCGGGAACGCCGTCAGGCGGTGTCCGTTGCGGTAAGCCTCTATGCGGTGCTGACCGATAGGAACGGAAATCTCGTATTCGCCGTTGGCATCGCTCACGGCAGCGCCACTGCCCGACTGCACGAACGCGCCGTCTATCTTAAACATAATACTGTCTGCGGGGATGTTGGTATTCAGGTATGTCACCTTACCTTTCACGGGGAACGACGACACGTCGGTGAAGTCGTAGCCGTTGAGCGTCAGGCTTCCGCTGCCGATGAAGCCGTTGCGCGAAGCGGGGTTGAACTCATGGATACCCTTCGTCGGCAGTACGGTGTAGGTGCTTCCGCTGCCCACGAACGGTATGCCGCGCAGGATGTATTCGCCGTTCTTGTTGGTCAGCGTATAGCGCGACAGCTGGTCATCGGCAGGCACGATGGTCGAGGCCGTGATGTTGTTGCCCACCGTGGCATGGCGACCGTTTGGCATGTCGTTGGCGTAGGAGGCGTCGAACACGTAGCGGTCCAGCCCTTCGTCCATAGGCCAGTAGAGCCTCAGCCCCTGCTCGCGACCGTTCAGCACGCGGTCGGCGTAGGCCGCCTGCTCAGTCTCGGTGAGTGCGTGGTCCCAGACGCGCACTTCGGTGATGTTGCCTTTGAAGCCTTTGTCGGCAGAAACAATGGCAGCTCCGCCGACGGAGAACGTCCCCTCATTGTATAGAGGAACAGCTTCGGTACTCTCCTGTGTGGATGTGGTTACAGGTGCGACATATTTTGCCCATACGGGGGTGTCAGTATTAGGTATAAGCAGCGAGCTGAGCCCCTCTACGTATGACCCCTCGAAGCTTACAGGATAGCCATCGTACATCTGGCAATCAGGCGTCACAGTCTCAGACTTAAGCACATCGCCACTTGTCTCCAACCGTAGGAGCGTCATACCGCCGGACGTGGCATCGCCAATGCTGAAAATCTGTTTGCCATTCTGGTTTTTCACCGTCAGCAACGAGTAAACGCCGGCTGGGAGTGAGATACCCAAGTCGTAAAGACCTGCCGAAGCCTTTAGGTCGTAGCCGTAAACTATCGGAGCTTCGAGCGTCTCAAGCTTGTGATACAACCACAGGTAAACCCAATTATTGGCATTGTATTGGCCGGCTGTGTATTTATTGAATTCTAATAGCTGATAGCCATCAGTTATCAGCTGAGTATCTATCTTATTTATGGGCTCCGAACCATAGACGGTCTCTCCGTTCCATATCACGGAAGCCTTGTATAACGCGGGACAATAGTAAATGCCCTTGAAATGATTGACTTGTGTATATACTCTATTGGTTTTCAAACCAGCCGTCTGGCGGCAGAGCAGTTGATATCCCCCATCGGTCTTTTCGCCCGCAATGAGTCTTCCCACGCCCGGTATCTCGCCAAGCACGGCTCCCTCGGAGAGTCCTTCATCGGGGCGGACAAAGAACTGCACGGTGTAGTCCTTGCCCTCGCCGAAGATTTTTTGTATCTCTTCTTCGCCAGCATTCCACTGGATGCCCGTCGATGCGCCATCGACGCGCTGCGAATAGGAACGGACAGTGTTGTCGTCGGTGGCCTCTGAGGGGCGGAGCGTCAGACGCACATCCTCCACCGACGTGCCGGTGCCGAAGCTGATGCGACCGCTGACGACACCGCGGGCCTGACAGAAGCCCACGTCGGTCATGGAGTTCTGCAGGGCATTGCCGCTATACACCTCGAGCCTATACTCGTAGTAGTAGCCCGGCTGCACGGTGTTGTCTTCGTAGGTATAGACGCCGGACGTGCCGGCTTCGGTTTTTATCTGCATGAAGTCGTCGTCGGAATTGACGTAGCGGCGATAAAGCACGTAGGTAGAGTTGGCCGTTCCCACCTGATTGGCGTTCCACGAGAGGCGCACGGTGCCCTCATGAGTGCCCTTCGTGGCGGAGAAACCGGTAATCTTCGTGCCTTTGAGCAGGCCGGCATAGACGGGGTCGCTGTCGAAACGTGTCGCACCGCCCGTCAGTTCCAGCCTGACCATGTACTGATAGCACACCTGCGGGTTGGCCAGGTTGCTGTCCTCGAACATCAGCAACGTACCTGCCTTGGGGTTGGCATCGCCGGTGACATTGCCGTACTCGCTCCAGTTGTCATTGGCCGTCTCACGGCGCATCACCTTGAACTTCACCGTTTCCGACGTTGTCGGCACGCGCGAGTACTGCCACGTCAGCCGCACCTTGTCAGCCACGGTGGTGTCTTGTTGCAGGGCATAGATGCTCATCGTGGGGGCTGTAGTCAGCAGGTTGCTTTCGCCATACCCCAGCCGGTCGAGCAGGTCGGCAGAGGGCGCCGACAGCTCGGCAGTGTTGATGCCGTTGCTTATCCAGTCGGTCGGCACGTTCACCACCCTGTAGCGATAGTTCTTCGCCTGAGCCACATTGTTATCGGTGAACTGTGTGCGGCCTGCCACGTCGATGACACCGCGCTTAGTCCATGACACATCAGACGGGACATTGCCATTCTGGTCGGTCTCTATACGATAGATATAAGGTGTGACGGCCATATAGTTCGCACCCTGTGGCTGCGACCACGCGAGGTCGGCAGCCAGGTCGAACTGGCGGTACTCCACGTGTGCTCCATTGGGCATTGGCACCACTTTGAAGATGTTCTTCTGGCTGTATCGGTCGGTTTTCTCCCAGAAGTATCGTTCGGGGTCTTTCACCCCCTGCCGAGCCTCCACGTTGATGTCTATCCGTCGGGGATTGCCGATGCCGCCGGGGATGGTGGTGTTGTACTGCTTGGCTTGGTTTTTCTCGCAGTCGAAGGTCTCGCGCTGGACGTAGGTGGTCCCGTCCTGACGGGTATAGACGTACTCCACGTTGTAGGAACAGGTGCGCATACGCACGGTGTTCACCTTCTGTGGCACGTCGTCGGGCAGCTTAGGCACGGTAAACCTGATGTTCGATGGCGACGTACGCTCCACCGTGTAGGTGTTGGTGGCGAAGTCGTAGAGTGCAACTTGTTGCATGATGTCGAGCGACGAGTTGAGCGTCATGGTGTATTCACCGCCGTTAGAGTGGGTGAACGTATAGTAGATTTTCCACTTGCCGCCGGCCAGCTCTGCCGGGTAGTAGTAGTCTATCTTCGTCACCATGTAGTGGTAGTCGCTAC
The DNA here is from genome assembly GCA_017635615.1 of Prevotella sp. Taxonomy (GTDB): domain Bacteria; phylum Bacteroidota; class Bacteroidia; order Bacteroidales; family Bacteroidaceae; genus Prevotella. The sequence continues at coordinate 8,612 of JAGBLC010000116.1, read as the reverse complement.
CTTCCTTGGTCAGCCAGAAGCTTTTCTCCGTCGTTCCTATCTCCTGGTCGCCCGTCTGCGAGTTGGTGAACCATGCCTTGGCGTTTGTTTCGCAAAGGTAGGCCTTCACTTCGGCCGTCTGGCTCTCGTCGTCGCCCTGATTGATATACTTCAGATAGAGGAGCTTGACGGTCTGCAAGCCGTTGGTGGCATAGACGTAGCCACCTGCGGAGTAGGTGTTGCCATAGTCGAGGTCAGCAATGTTCAGTTCCATTTTGATGTGGTCGCTGTACGAATAGGCATGGTAGTGGCCCTCGTCGCGCACCCAGTCGGAGGCTGTCGCCGAGATGCTACCCAAGAGGAGCATCAAGACGAAGAATAGCGAACGGTGTTTCATATCTGTGCAGATTTTTTTGATTCTTCTTTATTGATTAATCTTTAATTTTCTAACTTTTTAATTCTCAATTCATTCTCCCGCGCTGGCATCTACTTCTTCTGAGCCGATGCCTATGAAGCCTTCGTCGTTGCCATATTTATTGGCAGAAGGCGACGACGTGCAGACGAAGGTTGTCTCTTCCAAGGCAACCCTTTCTACATAAGGTTTTGCGTAAGTTTTTTTGTTCATTCTTAAAATATTCACCTTTATTACTTTTTCACCTTCTTATAGAAGCCAGGCTGTCGAGGGCGGTCCGCCAGACGCTGCCCGCTGAGGGTGATCCATTGAGGGGTTTGATGGTTGAAGGTTGATGTTTGATGTGTTCCTTCGGAAGTATGAGGGTGGATGTTAGTTGCTTCATCCTCCTCGCCGAAAGCGATGCCGATGCGCGCGTTCTGCACGTCGCTTTGCTTCACTTGCAGATAGGCACGGTTGGCACCTAATGTCCCACCTGAGGTGGGATAGAAGAATCCGCTCTTCAGAATCATGTTGACGTATGCCTCGCCATCTTTCACCGTAGTATTTCCGATAGCAGTTGGCTCGGTCACGCCGACGAGCATATTGCCCGCAAAGCGCGTCTCGTCGGCTTCGTATAGGACATCGGCTGGTTCCTCATCCACACGGGGCAGCGACACGGTGAGAGAGGAGTTTTCCGTGTGGTGCATCAGTATTCCTTGATGGGGCAGGATATAGCGGACACGCTGGATATGGATTCGCTTCTCCTCCTGTTGCTCCACCACTTCGGTGGGGATATAGAAAAGGAAGTTGGAGCCGTCGTTTTCGTCATAGAAACGGGCATTGCCGCAGAAGGTTGCCAGCTCTGCTCCCTCTTTCATCGTGAAGCGGCCATAGATTTTAGCCCCGCCTATCTGCTGGCTCCCTACCCTACTGGCGGGCAGCACCACCCTGGCATTGGTGAGAGAGGCAGTGGTAGTGATAGAAGCATCGAATGGGAACGCATCGTTGTAGATGTCAATCGTCTTAATATGGTTATCGGCACCCAGCCCATCAAGCATGATGCCGATGTTCGCCGTTGTCATCCCGCTGCCGTTGATGGTGATGGCCGTGAGCGATTGCCGCACGTCGGAAAGGGCATTCTGCCCATCCTGCTTCTCAAACTCCGGGTTTCCGCCGTCGATGGTCATGTCGTTGAGATTCTGATTACTCCTCAGCAACGCGAACGCATTATAAAACACCTTTACCACCTGACGGGGAATGGTGAGCTCTTTTTCTGCGTTGACGATAGCAACACCTTCCGTGCTGACACCACTGACAATAGTCTGCCCCTCATCAGCGTAAACAAAGCAGTCTACTTGTGCCGATGCCATCTGGGAAGTAACAAGGAGAAGAAAAACACTAAGAACCGTGCGCATTTTGTTATTTATCCATTTTGGTGCAAAGTTACGATTTTTAATTCACTAACACAACCAACTTTCAGAACTTTTATACATTTTTAAAAATAGCAAACCGACCCAGGGGATCGTCTCTGACTGCATAAGGGATAGTCTCTGACAAGCTCAAGAAACATCTCTGACAAGCTCAGAGACTATCCGCATCAAGCTCAGAGACTATTTCCATAAAAAGTGCGACTTCCATTGAATAGGTTTTCGTCTAAAAACACCTCAACACCTCACCAAAATGCGCTGAATCGCCCTGTTTATCAGCCTTCCCGATGGTGAGGTGTGTCTTCAGCACCTCGCCATCCAAAACCCGCTGTAGCAAAGGGTTTCAAGGCATTTTGGTGAGGTGTCGGGATGTTTCTCTGCTAAAACTGCTCGCTTGTGTTCGTGAGCCATAGGGCAGACATTGTATGTTTAAAGATTCTTAAATTAACGCTCAAAAATTATCCTTCTCCCGCTTTCGTTCGTCTATAAAGATAAAGTGCGACCCACGGGCCGCACAATGCCTTATGATATCTATCAGAATAATAACTAAAATATTTGACATGTACATGAAAAAACTCCTATTGTCTGCTTGCCTCGTTGTTGCAAGCGCAACCATGATGGGACAGTCGGCCCACACGGGCATCGACAAGTCGAACCTCGACACTTCCGTACGCCCTGGCGACGACTTCTATCAGTATGCCGCCGGCGGCTGGCTCAGCAGCCACCCCCTCGACGCAGAGCATGTGATGAACGGTGCTTTCGTCGATCTGGAAGACCAGAACGAGATTCGCATCAAAGACCTCATTCTACAGTATGCCAACTCGCCGCAGCAGCAGGGCTCGCTGGGACAGAAGATCGGATCGCTCTACCACCTGATGATGGACAGCGTACGCCTCAACCGCGAAGGCTACGAACCGCTGAAACCTGTGCTGAAGCGCATTGCCGACATCCGCGACCGCCGCGACTATCAGATTGTCACGGCACAGCTCGACCGTCAGGGCAAGTCGACCATGATGTTCGGCATTGGTGTCGGTTCGGACATGCGTCAGGCCGACATGAACATCGTGGGTGTCTATCAGGGAGGACTCGGACTGGGCACCCGCGACTACTACCTCAACGACGACGAGCAGACCGTGCGTATCCGCGAGGCTTACAAGCAATATATGAAGAACCTGTTCCAGCTCGTGGGCAACGACGAGCCGACGGCTGAGCGGAAGATGCAGGCCGTCATGGCCATCGAGAAACGCATCGCCGAGAAGAGCTACAGCCGCGTTCAGCTGCGCGACGTCGATGCCAACTACCACAAGATGAGCTACAACCAGCTCGTTGCCGACTATCCCGGCATCGACTGGGGCAACGTGTTCCTGCAGAGCGGCTTCCCCGCCTTCAGCTCTATCGACGTGGGGCAGCCGGAGCCAATTCATGAAGTGGAGAAGATCCTGGCAGAGACATCGCTCGACGACCTGAAGGCATACGCCGAAATCAAGGTCATCAGCGGAGCATCGAGCCAGCTGAGCGACGCCTTCCGCACTGAGGCCTTCAAGCTGAGCAGCGTGATGAACGGCATTCAGCAAGACCGTCCCCGCTGGAAGCGTGCCGTCGGCCTGGTCAGCGGCACATTGGGCGAGGCCATCGGTAAGCTCTACGTAGAGAAATACTTCCCCGAGGCCAGCAAGCAGCGCATGCTCCAGCTGGTGAAGAACCTGCAGACAGCCCTCTCGCAGCGCATCAACGAATCGACATGGATGTCGGCCGAGACAAAAGCTCAGGCACAGGACAAGCTGCAGAACTTCATCGTGAAGATTGGTTATCCCGACAAGTGGAAAGACTACAGCGGACTGCAGGTAGACGAGCAGCTCTCACTCTACGAGAACATGGCCAACATCGCCGAATATCTCACCATGGACGAGATTCAGCGCAAGGTGAACAAACCCGTCGACAAGACCGAGTGGCACATGACACCGCAGACCATCAATGCCTACTACAACCCCACGACCAACGAGATCTGCTTCCCGGCAGCCATCCTGCAGCCTCCTTTCTTCGACATGGAGGCCGACGATGCCGTCAACTATGGAGCCATCGGTGGTGTCATCGGACACGAGATGAGCCACGGCTTCGACGACCAGGGCTCGCAGTTCGACAAGACCGGCAACCAGCGCAACTGGTGGACGGCCCAGGACAAGCAGGCCTACGAACAGCGTACGAAAGTACTCGAAGACCACTTCAGCCGCTACGAGGCCGTTCCCGGCAAGTTCATCAACGGCAAACAGACACTCGGTGAGAACATCGGCGACAACGGCGGTCTGAACATTGCTTTCCGCGCCTTCCAGAACGCCATGAAGGAGCACCCGCTGCAGAAAGCCGACGGCTTTACACCCGAACAGCGCTTCTTCCTCTCGTGGGCCCGTGTGTGGGCAAGCAATGTGCGTCCCGAGTTCGTCGACGTCATCATCACGACCGACCCCCACTCGCCCAACAAGGCTCGCGTCAACGCTGCCCTGCCGCACATCGATGCATGGTACAACGCTTTCAACATCAAGAAAGGCGACAAGCTCTACCTCCCGAAGAAGAAGCGCGCCCAGATTTGGTAACACCCATCACCCGTCAATCTTATGATCACATCAGAAGAAAAACAAGCCATCTTGCAGCTCATCAAGGAGCAGGTAGTGCCTGCCATCGGCTGTACAGAACCCATTGCCGTAGCCCTCTGCGTGGCCAAGGCAACAGAACTCTTAGGCTGCAAGCCCGAACATATTGAGCTTCGGCTCAGCGCAAACATCCTGAAAAACGCCATGGGCGTGGGCATTCCCGGAACAGGCATGGTGGGCCTGCCCATCGCCATCGCCCTGGGAGCCCTCGTCGGCAAGCCCGAGCTGGAGCTGGAAGTGCTTCGCGACAGCAACAAAGAAGCCGTCGAGGCCGGCAAGCAGTATATTGCCGAGAACCGTATCCACATCGCCTTGGAGGAGAACGATCCCGACAAACTCTTCATCAACGCCATCGTCACGGCCGGAGGCCACGAGGCCGAGGCACGCATCAAGACGAAGCACACCCACTTCGTCTTGCTCAGAAAAGACGACGACATCCGGCAACAGGCTTCATCCGCTGTCCACCAGCCCGAATGTGCCGACTGCATGACAGCCAACAGCAACTCCGCAGACCAAAAAGGAGAACCCATGACGCTCACCCTGCAGAAGGTGTACGACTTTGCCACCGAGACCGACATCGACGACCTGCGCTTCATCCTTGAGGCGAAGCGTCTGAACGAGGGAGCCGCCGAGGCCGGCCTGCGCGAGAACTATGGCCACCAGCTGGGCAAGACGATGTGCTCGCCGCTCGGCAAGGGTATCATGGGCGACAGCATCTTCTCGAAGGTGCTCAGCGTGACCAGCTGCGCCTGCGATGCCCGCATGGCCGGTGCCATGGTGCCCGTGATGAGCAACAGCGGCAGCGGCAATCAGGGCATCTGTGCCACGATGCCTGTGGTCGTCTTCGCCAAGGAGAACCACAACACCGAAGAGGAACTCATCCGTGCCCTCATCATCAGCAACCTGACGGCCATCTACATCAAGCAGAGCCTCGGCGCGCTGTCGGCCCTTTGCGGTTGCGTCGTCGCATCAACAGGGTCGTCGTGCGGCATCACCTACCTCATGGGTGGAACGTTCGAGCAGATATGCTATTCGGTGAAGAACATGGTGGCCAACCTCACGGGCATGATCTGCGACGGGGCCAAGCCATCGTGCGCCCTGAAGCTCACCAGCGGAGTCAGCACCGCCGTGATGAGTGCCATGCTCGCCATGCAGCACAAGTACGTCACCTCGGTGGAAGGCATCATCGACGACGATGTCGACAAGTGCATCCACAACCTCACGGCCATCGGCTCGAAGGGTATGGATGTGACCGACCGCTTCGTGCTCGACATCATGACGCACAAATCTTAATAAGGAATGTACATCCCCATCAGCTCCACTTCTCAGAAGCGTGCCGCAACGCTGTCAGCACGGGCAGAGAGAAGCGGAGCTTTTTTGTTAAATATCTCAAAAAGAAAATAACAGATGTACCCTTTTAGGCCGATTGCGCGTATTATTGAAAAAGAAAGTGCTACCTTTGCACCATCAAATTTGCGAATCATCAAAACCTAACTAATCTAAAGCAACAGAATGAAGAAAAGGACATTTGGAATGCTCGTCATGCTCTTTGCCGTTGTGGCGGCTTGGGCTCAGATGCAAGACCCCACCCACTTCAGGGTGAGTCAGAAGCAAGTATCACCCACCGAGGTGGAAGTGATTTTCTCTGGTACCATCGAAAAGGGATGGCATGTGTATTCAACAGGCCTGGCCGACGACGGCCCCATCTCGGCCACCGTGACCACTGAGAAAGCTGAGGGTGCGAAGCCCAAGGGAAAACTGATTCCAAAAGGAAAGGAAATCAACACGTTCGACAAGGTGTTCGAACAGAACCTGCGCTACTTTGAGAATTCTGTCCAGTTTGTACAGAAATACGAGATAACGGGCAAGACATACCATATCAAGGGATTCCTCGAGTATGGATGCTGCAACGACGAGATGTGCATGCCGCCGGGCAACGTCGAGTTCGACTATCAGGGCAAGGGACCGGAAGACGCTCCCGAGGCCGAGGAGGAAACAGCCGAAGAGGAAAAGACCGACACAGCAGCCGTTGTTCCCCTGATGGGCGACAGCATCGCCGCAGACACTACGGGCGTTGCCACTACCGACCTGTGGAAGCCCGTCATCAAGGAATTGCAAGCCTACAATGGGGACGACAATCAGGACCGCTCGCTGCTCTACATCTTCCTGATGGGTATCCTCGGCGGACTGGTAGCCCTGTTCACCCCCTGTGTGTGGCCCATCATCCCCATGACCGTCAGCTTCTTCCTCAAGCGCGCCAAGGACGACAAGAAGAAAGGTGTCAAAGACGCCATCACCTACGGCATCTCCATCGTCGTCATCTACGTCACGCTGGGACTGCTCATCACCGGTATCTTCGGTGCCAGCGCCCTGAATGCCCTGTCGACGAACGCCGTGTTCAACATCTTCTTCTGTCTGCTCCTCGTCGTCTTCGCCCTGAGCTTCTTCGGATGGTTCGAGCTGACATTGCCCTCGTCGTGGACCAACAAGGTCGACTCGAAGGCTTCGTCGACAAGCGGACTGCTCTCCATCTTCCTCATGGCCTTCACACTCTCGCTCGTCAGCTTCTCCTGCACAGGCCCGATCATCGGCTTCCTGCTCGTCGACTTCGCAACGAGCGGCAGCTTCTGGGGTCCGGCCATCGGTATGCTGGGCTTCGCCATCGCACTGGCTCTGCCCTTCACCCTCTTCGCCATGTTCCCCACCTGGCTGAAGTCGGCTCCGAAGTCGGGCGGTTGGATGAACACCATCAAGGTGGTGTTAGGCTTCATCGAACTGGCCTTCGCCCTGAAGTTCTTCTCCGTGGCCGACCTGGCCTACGGCTGGCGACTGCTCGACCGCGAGGTGTTCCTCTGCCTGTGGATTGTCATCTTCGGCGCACTCGGTCTCTACCTCATCGGCAAGCTGAAGTTCCAGAGCGACTGGGAAGGTGGCGAGATGGACAAGCCCATGCCCGTCATCTGCATCATGATGGGACTGTGCTCCATCGCCTTTGCCATTTATATGATACCGGGTCTCTGGGGCGCTCCCTGTAAGGCCGTCAGCGCTTTCGCACCGCCGATGTCAACGCAGGACTTCAACCTCTACAAGGCTCATGTCGTTGAGGCCAAATATAAGGACTACGACGAGGGAATGGCAGCCGCCAAGGCGATGGGCAAACCCGTGATGGTAGACTTCACCGGCTTCGGCTGCGTCAACTGCCGCAAAATGGAGGCCGCCGTATGGACCGACCCGCAGGTGGCTTCGAAGCTCGAGAACGACTACGTGCTTATCTCGCTCTTCGTCGACGACAAGACACCGCTGGCCAAACATATCGAAGTGACAGAAGAAAACGGACAGAAACGCACACTGCGCACCGTGGGCGACAAGTGGAGCTATCTGCAGCGCTCGAAGTTCGGCGCCAATGCCCAGCCGTTCTACGTCACGCTCGACAACGAGGGCAACCCCCTCGGCCCGTCGGCTGTCTACAAAGAGGACATCGACCTGTACATGAAGTTCCTCAATACGGGTCTGAAGAACTACAAGAAATAAAGAAACTGCTTTTATAGCCCCATATCCCAAAAGGCCATCGCCGGCATATTGCTGACGATGGCCTTCATTATTTTCGACAATGAACATCAATAGTTTGTCAGGGCAACCGACCCTTTGAAATTGGCTGAAATACACAGAAAATGTTGCGAGTTTTGCAGAAAAACAGTATCTTTGCCGACGGAACACCACCACCATGCCCAATAAGCAGGATTTTGCTACCTAAAAGCATGAGCAACGACAGAAGAAGACATATCACCCTGACACACCGCATCGGCCACCACATCGCGGCTGTTGCCATCACCCTCCTATTGCTGGCGGCCTGCCACTATCTTCCCCCTTTCGGGGGGATAAGAGGGGGGCTTTCGGGGAGGCTGGGAGGGGTCGATTCCCTCATCAACGCCCGTCCCGACTCTGCCCTGACGCTCCTCAACAGCATGGCCCAGGACACCGCAGAGATGTCGCGGCGCGACCTCATGCGCTACTACCTCCTGCGCACCAACGCCGAGAACAAGTGCGACACCGTCCTCACCGCCCGCCACGCCGCCCTGATGCGCCGCGTCTGCGACTACTACGACCGCCACTCCTCCCCTCGGCTTTCACATTTTCATCAAAAAAAAAAGTAAAAATTCAAAT
>JAGBLC010000115.1 GCA_017635615.1 Prevotella sp. | reverse complement strand
GGCCGTACGCTGAAGAAGCAGCTCGAGATGTACATTCTGCAGGGTTATGCCAGAATGTTCTACGACGACGATTTTGTCAGAATAGACGATTTCATCGAAGATGAGGAGAAGATGCAACGTGCTGAAACGGCCATTTCATCGGGCGACAACCAACAGCTATGGCTGCTCATCGACCGTCTGTCGGTAGACGATGCCCCTGACAGTATCTCCCGACTGACCGACTCGTGCGAGACGGCCTTCTTCGAGGGGCGTGATGCCTGCCGCATCATGTTCCTGCCGGCACACATCTGCTACGACTTCTCCACTCGGTTTGAGGCCGACGGGATGAAGTTTGAAGAGCCCAGCGACAATATGTTCTCTTTCAACTCACCGCTTGGAGCCTGTCCAGAATGCGAGGGCTTCGGCAAGGTGATGGGTATCGACGAAAAACTGGTCATTCCCAATTCGTCGCTCAGCGTCTACGATGGCTGCGTGCAATGCTGGCACGGCGAGAAAATGAAGATCTGGCAGGATGAGTTCTGCCGCCGGGCCGCGAAAGACGATTTCCCCATCTTCGAGCCTTATTACAGTCTGACGCGCCGTCAGAAAGATATGCTCTGGCACGGTCTGCCCTCCGACTCGAAGGACCTGCACGAGCAAGTGTCGATAGACGCCTTCTTCCAGATGGTGAAGGACAACATGTACAAGATACAATACCGCGTGATGATGAGTCGCTATCGCGGTAAGACGGTATGCCCAAAATGTCACGGAACACGTCTGAAACAGGAAGCCAACTACGTGAAAATCGGCGGGAAAAGTATCTCCGACCTCGTTGAGATGCCTGTTGAGCAACTGAAGGAATGGTTCGACCGTTTGGTACTCGACCCCCACGACGAAGAGATAGCCCGGCGGTTGTTGAAAGAGATAAACAGCCGACTGCAATTTATTGTAGATGTGGGACTTGGCTACCTGACGCTCAACCGTCCGTCGAACACACTATCCGGCGGTGAGAGTCAGCGCATCAACCTGACGACATCGTTGGGAAGCAGCCTGGTGGGGTCGCTCTACATCCTCGACGAACCCAGCATCGGACTGCACTCGCGCGACACCAACCGACTCATCCACGTGCTGAAGGAACTGAAGGACATCGGCAACACCGTCATCGTTGTGGAGCACGACGAGGAGATCATGCGTGCTGCCGACTACCTGATAGATATCGGCCCCGATGCAGGGCGCTTAGGTGGCGAAGTAGTGTTTCAAGGAAATGCCGATGAAATCGACGAAAAAGCGTTGGAGAAATATCCCAAGAGCTATTCCGTGAAATATCTGACGGGAGCCGAGACGATTGCCGTTCCCCGCTCGAGCCGACCTTGGAACATGGCCATCGAGCTGAAGGGTTGTCGCATGAACAACCTGAAAGGTATCGACGTGAAGTTTCCGCTGAACGTCTTTACCGTCGTTACAGGTGTTTCGGGAAGCGGCAAGTCGTCGCTTGTCAAAGGTATCCTCTACCCTGCCCTGAAACGACACCTCGACGAAGTGGCCGACATTCCTGGCGAGTATACGGCACTCGCTGGCGACTGGCAGCAGGTGACGCACGTGGAGATGGTCGACCAGAACCCTATCGGAAAGAGCTCGCGCTCGAATCCTGCTACGTACGTTAAGGCCTACGATGCTATCCGCCAGCTCTTTGCCGAGCAACCGGTGGCCAAGCAGATGGGCTTCACGGCTCAATATTTCTCATTCAATGCCGACGGCGGTCGCTGCGAAGAGTGCAAGGGAGCGGGAGAGATAACGGTAGAAATGCAGTTCTTGGCCGACCTCGTACTGGTTTGCGATTCTTGTCATGGAAAGCGTTTCAAGCAAGACATCCTCGATGTGCGTTATCACGACAAGAATATCAACGACGTGCTGGAAATGACGGTAGAAGAGGCGATCGACTTCTTCGGCACACACGGTGAGAAGCTTATCGTTGACCGTCTGCAACCTCTTAGCGATGTCGGGTTGGGCTATATCAAGCTGGGCCAAAGCTCATCGACGCTCTCCGGCGGTGAGAACCAGCGTGTCAAGCTGGCCTACTATCTCGGGCAAGAGCGGCAGTCGCCTACCCTATTCATCTTCGATGAACCCACCACAGGCCTGCACTTTCACGACATCCGTCGACTGCTCAAGGCTTTTGAAGCGCTGATAGAGCGCGGACACAGCATCATCGTCATCGAGCACAACCTGGATGTGGTGAAATGTGCCGACTACGTCATCGACCTCGGTCCCGACGGAGGCGACTGCGGTGGACAGCTCGTATGCTGCGGAACCCCTGAGGAGGTGGCTCATTGCGAGGGAAGTATCACAGGTAGATTCTTACAAGAAAAATTATAATCACCAACTAAAAAGAAAGAAGAATGAAAAAACTGTTAGTACTGATTCTGATTGTGGGACTGGCCATTCTCATGACGCAGATGCGCCCTGAAAAGAAAGCCCACAAGGAGGCCATGATGAAGGCCGTAAAGGAACTCGTCGACGAAGAAGCTGAAGAACGCGGCTTTGGCGACAACATCTTCACCAACTTGGGAAAGACCGTTGTCAACTCGGCCATCGAAGGTGTTATCGGAACGAAGCTGAAGATGCACGACTACTATCTGTGGAATACGTCGTACATCAAGATGAACGGCGAGGAGAAACTTCTCTCCGTAGGTTTGCTGGGCCATGTGTTCACCTTCGACAAGAAGATGCTTCGCGAAGCCTTGGAGAATCCGGGCGACATCGAAGATGCCGACGAGAAAGACTCCGAAGAATAGATAATACGGCCAGACAACAAGAAAGCCGCACCAGAGCAATGTCTGATGCGGCTTTTCTTATCTTGCTGATATGATTAGTTCTTGAAGAAATCTTTCACTTCCTCGTTGGGAACCATCTGCTCATTGAAGATGTAAGCACCCGTCTTCGGGCTCTTCACCATCTTGATGACCTTTGTATAAGCGCGACCATCCTTTGAACCTTCATGGAGGGTAGCAACGGTTTTCTTTGCCATAGTTTATCCTAATTATTATTTAATCTCTTTGTGAACAGTCATTCTCTTCAGAATGGGGTTGTACTTCTTCAGCTCCATGCGCTCAGGAGTGTTCTTGCGGTTCTTCACCGTCACATAGCGACTGGTGCCGGGCAGACCGCTGCTCTTCATCTCTGTGCATTCCAGGATAACCTGTACTCTGTTGCCTTTTGTTTTCTTTGCCATTGGGGTTACTCTCCTATCACTTTAATGTCTTTCCAATCCAAATGACCCTTGGCCACAGCCTGCTTCAGAGCGGCATCGAGGCCCAGCCTGTTAATAATACGCAGACCAGCTGCACTCAGCTTCAAGCTGATCCAGCACTGCTCTTCTACATAGTAGAACTTCTTGTTGAACAGGTTCACGTTGAAGCGACGCTTTGTGCGATGCTTTGAGTGCGAAACGTGATTGCCCGTCAGGGCTTTCTTTCCTGTAATCTGACAAATCTTAGACATTTCTATGTACGTTTAACGTTACCTTTTTTGATACTTATTCCAAACAGGGTGCAAAATTACTAAGTTTTTCGCAAATGACAAAATATTTCCTTAAATAATCTTATCAATTAAGATTTTTTTTGCTTTTTGCGCGTTTTTCCAACGAAAATTACTAACTTTGCACCAATTATGAGAATTGATATCATTACCGTACTGCCCGAAATGATTGAAGGCTTCGTTCACGAATCGATCCTTGCAAGGGCACAGAAGAAAGGGTTGGCAGAGATTCATCTGCACAACCTGCGCGACTATACGCTCGACAAGTGGCGCCGAGTAGACGACTATCCCTATGGCGGCTTTGCCGGAATGGTGATGCAGATAGAGCCTATCGACCGATGTATCTCGGCACTGAAGAGTGAGCGTAGCTACGACGAAGTGATCTTCACCTCGCCCGATGGCGAGCAGTTCAACCAGCATGTGGCCAACGACCTCTCGCTGAAGGAGAATCTCATCATCCTCTGCGGCCATTACAAGGGTGTCGACCAGCGTGTGCGCGACCACCTCATCACGCGCGAGATATCCATCGGCGACTACGTGCTGACGGGTGGCGAACTGGCTGCCGCCGTGATGGCCGATGCCATCGTGCGTATCGTGCCAGGCGTGATCGGCGACGAAGAGAGTGCCCTGAACGACTGCTTCCAAGACGACCTCCTGGCGGCTCCCATCTACACCCGTCCGGCCGAATATAAAGGCTGGCGCGTGCCCGACATCCTGCTGAGCGGACACGAGGCGAAGATCAAGCAGTGGGAAATAGACCAATCCATCGAGCGGACCCGACGGTTGCGACCCGACTTGCTGAAAGACTGACCCCGATGGTTATACCTTATTATATATATAGCGTGAAAAAGAATAGCGAGATGTGGGGTGAGGTGCGTCGCTTTGTGGTGGTCGGCATTGCCGTTACCATTCTGCATTATGCCGTCTACTGGCTTCTGATGCACAACATCGACGCCAGTGTGGCGTTCACCATCGGCTATTTCGTCAGCTTCCTGGCCAACTACTACCTCTCAGCCCGCTACACATTCCACAAGAAGAAGAGCCTGAACAATGGTATCGGCTTCATCGCGGCGCATGCCTTCAACTACGTCTTGCAGGTATCGCTGCTCAAGCTGATGCTCTGCATCGGACTGAGCAAGACGCTCGCACCACTGGGAGTCTACGCCATCGCCGTGCCTGTCAACTTCGTGTTGGTGCGTACCGTATTCCGCAGGCTCGACCGAAAAGGCTGACAAAAATATGACCGTAAATTTGGTTATCTCATAAATTTGGGCTAATTTTGCGGCCAAAACAAGAAGAGAAAAGGATATGGATAGAAAACAAGACATACAGAAAGCGGTGGAAACCCTTCGTGCAGGAGGTATCATCATCTATCCCACCGACACCGTGTGGGGCATCGGATGCGACGCCACCAACGCAGATGCTGTGGCAAGAATCTATAAGATGAAACAGCGCGACGACTCGAAGGCCATGATCTGTCTTGTCGACAGCGACGCCCGTCTGCAGCGCTATGTCCGCGATGTGCCTAACGTGGCGTGGGACATCATGGACCTGGCTACCAAGCCCATCACGCTCATCCTTGACGGAGCCGTCAACCTGGCACCCAACCTCATTGCCGACGACGGCAGCATCGCGATGCGCATCACCCACGAGGAGTTCTCGCGCGAGCTGTGCTACCGGTTCCAGAAGCCCATTGTCTCCACAAGCGTCAACATCAGCGGAATGCCGGCAGCCAGGAAGTTCGGCGAAATCAGTGACGAGCTGCTCCAGCAGGCCGACTACGTATGCTGGAGCCGCCGACAGGAGAAACAGCCGCATACGCCCTCGAGCATCATCCGCCTGACGAAAGACGGTGTGGTGGAGATTGTGCGCCGATAGCAATATCAACCTTTATCATATACAGAAAGATCAAGGTGGAAGTAGCATCGATCATCAGGCGTACAGAACAGTTGCTGCAACAGTTGGTGTTGTGGCGCGAAAAGCATGTCAGCGACAAGCAGTTCACGCTGTTGCTCAGCCTCTTCGTGGGCTTCTTCTCTGCTGTGGCTGCCTTCGTGCTCCACTGGATTATCCACCAGATAGAGCATCTGCTCACGTCGGGCTTCCGCATCGAGAGCATCAACTGGCTCTACTTCGTATGGCCCGTGGTGGGTATTTTCCTGACGATGCTGTTTGTGAAATACATCGTCAAGGACAACATCTCGCACGGCATCACGCGCATCCTCTATGCCATCTCCGAGAAGCAGAGCCACCTGAAGCGCCACCATTGCTGGTCGTCGGTCATCGCTTCGGCCATCACCATCGGCTTCGGAGGCTCCGTAGGAGCAGAGGCCCCCATCGTTCTGACCGGCTCGGCCATCGGCAGCAATCTGGGCCAGCTGTTCCACCTCGACCGCCAGAAGCTGATGCTCCTTGTGGGCTGTGGTGCTTCGGCAGCCATCGCCGCTGTGTTCAACGCCCCGATAGCCGGACTGGTGTTCACCCTTGAAGTGCTGATGATCGACCTGACGATGGCCTCGCTGCTGCCCATCCTCATCGCCTGCGTCACGGCGGTGTGCTTCAGCTATATCTTCTCCGGCGGCGACACGCTCTTCAACCTCCACCTCGACGGCTCCTGGGAGATGGACCGCGTGCCGGCCTATATCCTGTTAGGTATCTTCGGCGGACTGCTCAGCTGGTATTTCATCCGCATGATGACGGCCAGCGAGAACATCTTCCACCGCCTGAACAACCATCCGTGGGCCGAGCTCATCCTGGGCGGCATCGTCCTGAGCACGCTCATCTTCCTCTTCCCGTCGCTCTACGGCGAGGGCTATTCGAGCATCAACATCCTGCTCAACAGCAACTCCGAGGAAGAGTGGAACTCGCTGCTCAACAACTCGCTCTTCTACGGGCGCGACAACATGCTCATCGCCTACATCGCGTTGGTGCTCCTCACCAAGGTGTTCGCCACATCGGCCACCAATGGCGGAGGCGGCTGTGGTGGAACATTCGCACCGTCGCTCTTCATCGGAGCCTTCGGAGGATTCCTCTTCGCACGCCTGTGGAACATCCACCAGGTGGGCGTCTATATACCCGAGAAAAACTTCACGATGCTCGGTATGACGGCCGTGATGGCTGGTGTGATGCATGCGCCGCTGACGGGCATCTTCCTCATAGCCGAGCTCACAGGCGGCTATCAGATGTTCATCCCGCTGATGATTGTCAGCATCTCGGCCTACCTCACCATCATCGTCTTCGAGCCACACAGCATCTACGGCATGCAGCTGGCACGCGAGGGGAAGCTCATCACCCACCACACCGACCACTCCATCCTCACGCTGATGTCGCTCAAGAGCATCATCGACCGCAACTATATGCCTGTTCGCCCCGACATGAAGCTCGGCAGCCTCGTTCACGCCCTGAGCCGCAGCGAACAGAACGTGCTGCCCGTCGTCGACGACGGTGGCAAGCTCTTAGGCGAGATAGACTTGGGCAAGTTGCGCCACATCGTGTTCCGTACCGAGCTGTACAACCACTTCACCGTAGGCCAGCTCATGTCCGAACCACCTGCCATCCTCGGCATCAACGACCCGATGGAGAGCGTCATGCACAAGTTTGACGCTACCAATGCGCTGGTGCTGCCTGTTGTCGACATCGACGGACTGCTGCAGGGCTATATCACGCGCTCGCATCTCTACAACACCTACCGCCAGCTCGTGGCCGACTTCAGTGCCGAATAGCCTCGCTAAGGCATCAGTATAACAACAAGCCCCAATGGTTCAGTAAGCTGTCGTCCCACGACAGCCCCCAAAACAAAAGAAAAGAATGAAGAAAGAAGATCTCCGCATCGTGTTCATGGGAACACCCGAATTTGCCGTAGAAACACTCCGCCGACTGGTGGAGAACCGATACAACGTGGTGGCTGTCGTCACGCAGCCCGACAAACCCGTAGGGCGCCATCAGAGCGAACTGCAGCCCTCGCAGGTGAAGCAGTACGCCCAGAGCGTAGACTTGCCCGTGCTGCAACCCGTGAAGATGAAAGATGCCGATTTCATCGAACGGCTGCGTGCTTTCGAGGCCGACGTCTTCGTCGTAGTAGCCTTCCGCATGCTGCCCGAGGTGGTGTGGGCAATGCCTCGCTTCGGCACGTTCAACGTCCATGCTGCCCTGCTGCCGCAATATCGCGGAGCGGCACCCATCAACTGGGCCGTCATCAACGGCGAGCGGCAGACGGGTGTCACTACCTTCTTCCTCGACCACGACATCGACACGGGGCGCATCATCATGCAGCTGCCCTTCGACATCCACGACGACTACAACGTAGAGGATGTCTACGACGGGCTGATGCACCTCGGAGCCGACATCGCCACACAGACGCTCGACCTGCTGATAGCGAACGACGGACAGCTGTCGACAATGCCGCAGGAAGAGATGATTCCCACCGATGCCCTACTCCACCCAGCTCCCAAACTCTTCAAGGACAACTGCCGCATCATGTGGCAGCAGTCGGCCAAGCAGGTCTACGACTTCGTCAGAGGACTCTCCCCCTACCCCGGTGCCTGGACAATGCTCCGCACACCCGACAACAAGGAGACGATGCTGAAGATCTACAAGACCGCCAAGACCAACCGAAGCGCATCAGACGCCACTGGAACAATTGTCGAGGAGAAAGGGCATATCTACATCAACTGCAGCGACTTACAGCTCGAACTCGTCGAACTGCAAATGAGTGGCAAGAAGCGCATGACGGCACGCGACTTCCTCAACGGATTCCACGACCTGAACGTTGCCACCCTGCTTTAGTTTTTACATATCATCAACATCCATTATTTAATCACTTAATACTTACAAAGCATTATGAAAGAACTGAAAGGAACAAAAACAGAGAAAAACCTGCAGGAAGCCTTTGCAGGTGAGAGCATGGCTCGCAACAAGTACACCTACTTTGCATCGAAGGCCAAGAAAGATGGCTACGTGCAGATAGCCAGCATCTTCGAAGAGACGGCTGCCAACGAGAAGGAGCATGCCAAGATGTGGTACAAGCTGCTCAACGGCGGCAAGGTGAGCGACACCGTACAGAACCTCGTCGACGCTGCCAACGGTGAGAACTTCGAGTGGACCGACATGTACGAGCGTATGGCTCGCGAGGCCCGCGAGGAAGGCTTCCCCGAGATAGCCGAGAAGTTTGAGGGCGTGGCAGCCATCGAGAAAGAGCACGAGGCCCGCTACCGCAAGCTGCTGAAGAACATCCAGGACGAGGTGGTCTTCTCGCGCGACGGCGACGTCATTTGGCAGTGTGCCAACTGCGGCCACATCGTCGTGGGCAAGAAGGCTCCCGAGGTGTGCCCCGTCTGCGACCATCCGCAGTCGTACTTCCAGCTGAAGGCCGAGAACTATTAAGGCGCATCCTCCTATCCTTCATAACGAAAAATCCCCCTGTGCAGCCGCAAGGCCACAGGGGGATTTTTACACCTAAGTCACCTCCCTCCTATGCGCCAATGTAGGAGGTCACGCTTCCCAGCGTGACACCTGCCACGTATGCGCTGCTTATGCGCTGTTGCGACGCTGGGAAGCGTCGCCTCCTACGTCGCCTCCTATCCTGTCTCCTATGCGCCAATGTAGGAGGTCACGTTCCTAGCGTGACACCTGCCACTTGGAGGCTCCTCCCCTCGGGGAGGTCGGGAGGGGGCTCATGCTGCTCAGTTCAGGGTTGCCAGCTTCCTGAATGTCTTTAGGAGCCTGTAAGCCTGAGCTCGGCTCTCATTGCCGCTGTCGTGTTCGTCGGCATCGGTCTTTGCCTCGAAGCATTGCCCGCGCTCGTCGTAGTAGTAGCGCCATTCATGGTGCTCGCCCTCTTCCTTTGCCGACGTGTATGCAAACATGAGGTCGGGACTGACGGGAGCGAAAAGATACTCGCTGTAGAGGTCGGGACCCATGTTGTTGTGATGGCGGTGCTCAGCGATGAAGTAGCAGTAGGGCTCGGGATTGCCGTCGCGGACGGTGTAGTCGAAATAGAAGTTCTGCTCCGTCGTCACTGGCGGTCCCCATGTCTGGTCGCGAACGACGACTCTCATCTCCCGGGCCAGCATCTCTTTTTCGCTGTCGGCTATCTTTGCCTTTGCCTCGGCGTATGTGCTGCGTATCAGCTTCATCCGCTCTGGGTCGGAGGCTGCCATACGCTCGTCGCTGCTCAGGTGGAGGCTGCCTGGGTTCATCACGCCGTCGAAGATTTCAAGATAGCGTTTGGCCAGCTGGCGCTCCGAGTCAGCGCTGTTCCATTCGTCATCGTCGCGGACAACATCTTTTCCTCCCTCCTTGTGCTTCTGCTCGACGAGCTTCCCGTCAGCGTCGAAGTAGTAGCGCGACTCCATCACGTAGCCGGCATGCGTCTCTTGCCGTACATAGCTGAAGAGCAGATTGCCCTCGTTGGTATCGAAGAGCATCTCGCGGTACCGGGTGTGCCCGTTGGCGCTCCAGTCTTCCGTGATGAAGTAGCACGACGATGCATCGGGGAAGTCGAGTTCCTGATTGACGCGACACTTGTTGAAGTAGAACGTCAGCTGCGTCTCATCATAGATGGTGAAGTCTTCGTCCACCTCGGTGGCATCGCTGATGCTCACCGTCACGTCTAACGGTGCCTGAGCGCCCTTGCCGTTGTTCTGTATCTGCTTCTTCGCCTCGGCATACATCTGGCGAATCTTCGCCACTTGGGCGTTTTGTGCCTGAGCAGCCACGACGGTGGCGAGCAGGAGCACTACATTGAGAATTGTTTTCATTCGCGTACGTTTTTAATGAAAGAAGCGATTCTTAATCAGTTGTGGAACACCAGCCCGTCGCCGAACTCGTCGATGACGATGGGGCGCGAGCGGTCTATCGTTCCGCCGAGGAGCTTTTTAGAGAGTTCGTTGAGCACATAGCGCTGGATGGCTCGCTTCACGGGACGTGCACCAAACTCGGGATCGTAGCCCACCTCGGCCAGATAGCCTACGGCCTGCGGGGTGAACTGCAGCTCGACGTCTTGTTCGGCAAGCATGCGCTTCAGGTTATTCAGTTGCAGCTCCACCACCTGGCTGATTTCCTTCTGTGTGAGCGGCAGGAACATGATGGTCTCGTCGATACGGTTGAGAAACTCCGGCCGGATGGTCTGTTTCAGCATCGCAAGCAATTGTTTATTCAAACCGTCTAACTCGTTGTTGCTGAGCATTCCACCTGCCTGCTCTACACGTTCGCGGATGAGCTGGCTGCCCAGGTTGGAGGTCATGATGATGATGGTGTTCTTGAAGTTGACGGTGCGTCCCTTGTTGTCGGTCAGCCGGCCGTCGTCGAGCACTTGCAGCAGTATGTTGAACACGTCGGGGTGGGCCTTCTCAATCTCGTCGAAGAGCACCACGCTGTAGGGTTTGCGGCGGACGGCCTCGGTGAGCTGGCCGCCCTCGTCGTAGCCCACGTAGCCCGGAGGGGCGCCGATGAGCCGCGACACGCTGAACTTTTCCTGATATTCCGACATGTCGATGCGGGTCATCATCGTTTCGTCGTTGAAGAGGTATTCGGCCAGTGCCTTGGCCAGTTCCGTCTTGCCCACACCGGTGGTGCCCAGGAAAATGAAGGAACCGATGGGCCGTTTGGGGTCCTGCACTCCGGCACGGCTG
>JAGBLC010000114.1 GCA_017635615.1 Prevotella sp. | reverse complement strand
TAACCACCGAAAAGAATCAGCAAAACATTCACATAACATCTAAAACAAACACGACAATGAAACAACTAAGAACAATGATCGCGTGCGCAGGTGCAGCCATCGCACTGTGTACCGCTTGTAACAACCCGGAAAGCAAACTGACCGCTTCGGGACTCAACCCCACAGCCTTCGACACCACCATCAACGAGAAGCCCGTGAAGCTCTTCACCCTGAAGAACAAGAACGGCATGGAAGCATGCATCACCAACTTCGGCGGACGCGTCGTATCGCTCATGGTGCCCGACCGCAACGCACAGCTGCAGGATGTCGTTCTCGGATTCGACAACATCAGGCAGTATGCCGACACCGTCAACACACCGAGCGACTTCGGTGCCAGCATCGGACGCTATGCCAACCGCATCAAGGACGGTAAGATCAAGATCGACGGAACCGAATACCAGTTGCCGCGCAACAACTTCGGCCACTGCCTGCACGGCGGTTTCAGCGGATGGCAATATCAGGTGTACGATGCCGTCCAGGAGAACGACTCGACACTCTTGCTCACCATCGTATCGCCCGACGGCGACAACGGATTCCCCGGAACGGTGAAGGCCACCGTCACCTATATCGTGCGCAATGACAACAGCCTCGATATCAGCTACACCGGCGAGACCGACAAGCCCACGGTCCTGAACATGACCAACCACTCCTACTTCAACCTCAACGGTGACCCGACAAAGTCGATAGAGAACCACCTGCTCTACCTCAATGCCTACAACTATACGCCGACCGACGATACCTTCATGACCAACGGCAAGATAGAATGGGTGAAAGACACACCCCTGGACTTCTCGAAACCGAAAGAGGTGGGCAGCATCGTCAACAACTTCAACATACCCGCTATCAAGAACGGCAACGGCATCGACCACAACTGGTGCCTTGAGAGCTATCGCGACGGCAAGGGCAACGACAAGCAGCTGGCTGCCTCTGTCTACTCGCCTCTGACAGGCATCATGCTCGAAGTGTACACCAGCGAACCAGGCATTCAGGTATACACCGGCAACTTCCTCGACGGAACGGTGACCGGCAAGCGAGGCGTCACCTACCAGAAGCACGCCGCCATCTGTCTCGAGACACAGAAGTATCCCGACACACCCAACAAGCCCGAATGGCCCAGCGCCCTGCTTCGTCCCGGTGAACGCTACACCAGCCATTGCATCTATAAGTTCGGTGTGGTGAAGGAGTAATTCGCAGCATGCTACTGCTTTTGTGCCGATTCATGCAAAATATTCTTAAAAAACAATACATTCCTTCATGCTTTCGGCACAAAAGTAGTAACTTTGCGCAAAATTACACAGATACCATGGAATTGATTAAAGATTTTAGCGAGTTAGTGGAGCAGCTGAAAGCCCGTGGATGCTGCCGCGTAGTCGCCGTAGAAGCTCACGACGAACACTCGCAAGAGGCTATCAACCGGGCAGAGAGTGAAGGATGGGCAAAGGTGACAAACCTCCATCTGGGAAGTATCGAAGAGTCGGCAGCCGAAGCCGTTCGGATGATTCGCCGTGGCGAGGCCGACGTTATCATGAAGGGCATCATCAACACCGATGTTTTGCTGAAGGCCATCATCAACAAAGAGAACAAGGCTGAGGGCCTGATTCCGCCGGGAAACATCCTGACGCACATCAGTTCGTTCGACATCCCCACCTACCACAAGCTCCTCTTCATGATGGACCCTGCCGTCATACCCTTCCCCACACTCGAACAGCGAATCGCCATGATCAAGTATGCCATCCGCGTGTGCAACGTCTTCGGTGTGGAGCAGCCGCGCATTGCACTGGTGCACTGTACGGAGAAGGTGTCGCCCAAGTTCCCCGTCACACTCGACTACGAGAAGCTGGTAGAGATGTGCAAGAACGGCGAGTTCGGCAACGCCATCATCGACGGACCCACCGACCTGAAGTGTGCCGTCTGCAAGGAGTCGGCCGACATCAAGGGCATCAAGAGTCCGCTGGAGGGCAACAGCGACGTCGTCATCATGCCCGACATCGAGGCTGGCAACGTGCTCTACAAGGCGCTGACCGCCTTCACCGATGCTCATCTGGCCGTTGGTCTGCAGGGTGCTGCCTGCCCCATCAGCATCACCTCGCGCAGCGACTCTGCCCTGACGAAGTACCACAGCCTGGCAATGGCTTGCCTGCAGGCTTGATATGAGGATTGAACATTGAACACTGAAAAATTGATAACATAAGACCATGAAGATTTTAGCTATTAACCCGGGAATGCTGTCGCTCAAGATTGGTATCTTCGAGGACGACAAACTGGTAAAGAATTCTACTATCAACCACCCGTACGACGAACTGTGCAAGTATCCCAACATCATGGACGAGTTCGACTACCGTAAGGAAGCCCTCATGAAGGAACTCGAGAAGATGGGTGTCGGCCTCGACTTCGACGTCGTCGTTGGTCGTGGCGGACTCGTCAAGCCGATGGAAGGCGGTGTCTACGAACTGAACGACAAAGTGATTGAAGACACACGCCATCCGCGTATCAACCACGCATGCAACCTCGGTCCGCTGTTGGCCAACAGCCTGGCCAAGGAGATTGGCTGCCGTGCCTTCACCGTCGACCCCGGTGTGGTCGACGAGCTCGACGACATCGCCCGCGTTACGGGTATGCCCGAACTGCCTCACCAGACCATCTGGCACGCACTGAACCAGCGTGAGATAGCCAAGCGCTACTGCCGCGAGAATGGCCTGAAATACAACGAGCAGACGCTCATTGTTTGCCACCTGGGCAGCGGCATCTCTTTCGCCCTGCACCACAAGGGACGTGCCATCGAGTGCAGCGATGCTCTCAGCGGCGACGGCCCCTTCAGCCCCTCACGCGCCGGACAGCTGCCCAGTTCGCAGCTTGTGAAGCTCTGCTACAGCGGACAGTACACCCTCGACGAGATGCTCCGCAAGATGAACGGCCACAGCGGACTCGTTGCCTATCTCGGCACCAGCGACCTCATGGAGGTGGAGAAGCGCATCGACAACGGCGACAAGGAGGCAGAGTTCTATCTGCGCGCCATGTGCTATCAGACGGCTCGCTATCTCGGCTCACTCGCTCCCGTTGTGAACGGTAAGGTGGACGCCGTCGTCCTGACAGGTGCTCTCTGCCGTTGCCCCTATGTGCGCGACTGGGTGAAGGAGCGTGTGGAATATCTTGCTCCCGTGCATATCTATCCCGGCGAAGACGAGCTGACGGCTCTGGCCAGCAATGCCTATCGCGCCCTCATCGGAGAGGAAGAAATCAAGGAGTATAAATAAGTACACCCCGACGATAACTCGAAGACTCCGCAGACATCCATTCTGCGGAGTTTTTTTTGTTTGTTTTGAAAAAAATGGTCATTTGTTTACGTTTTTGAAAAAAAAGTAGTAATTTTGCAAGCATCATCAACAAACAATCTATCATTATGGCTAATTTACTTAAGAAATCAATGACCATGCTGCTGGTGGCAACCTTCAGCATGAGTACGTTTGCACAGGAAAAGGCAAACAAGTGGTACGACAACATCAAGCTAAGCGGCTACGGAATGCTTCAGTATCAGGGACAAGACAAAGAAGATGCCGAGAGCAACACTTTCAACCTCCGTCTGCTCCGCATGATTGTTGACGGGAAGATAAACGACTTCAACTGGCGAGCTCAGATACAAGGCACCAACGCCAAAGGTCCCGGTGAGCCCACCGTCCAGCTGATGGACCTCTACGCCGAATGGGTGAAGCACAAGGAGTTTCAGGTGAGAGCGGGTCAGTTCAAGCGCGCCTTCACCTTCGAGAACCCCACTCACCCCGTAACTCAAGGTTGGCGTGGCTATGCCGACGTCATCAACCGCCTGTCGGGCTTCGGCGACCGTGCCGGTGAGAAATCGAGCGGCGGCCGCGACATCGGTATCCAGGTGCAAGGCGATGTGTTGCCCAACAGCAGCGGACGCGCTCTGCTCCACTATCAGGTGGGTGTCTACAACGGCGAAGGCATCAACCGCTCTGACAAGGACAACCGCAAGGACATCATCGGAGGCTTGTGGGTGATGCCCGTGAAAGGCTTGCGTATCGGTGCCTTCGGATGGACAGGCAGCCACGGCGGAATGACCACCGTCAACGGCACAGACGAGAGCGTCTCGCTGAACCGCTACTGTCTCTCGGTGGAATGGGACAAGGACGAATACACCTTCCGCGCGGAGTATCTGCACTCGCAGGGATGGGGTTCCGGAGTCATCGGCAACAACACCATCGACTACTCTCTGGGCGACAAGGCCGACGGTTGGTACGTCTTCGGCATCGTGCCAGTCATCAAGAGCAAGCTGCACGCCAAGGCTCGCTATCAGACGTATCGGAAGTCGAAGGAATGGGCTACATCACTCAACTCCGTAGAGGCCGGACTAAACTATTTCTTCACGAAGAACCTGCAGCTGAACTTCGAGTATGCACGCGTCAACGATCGCACCTTGGCCAAACATAACTACAACCTGGTGGACGTCGAACTCGACTTCCGATTCTAAGCTCTCATCGTTTTTTCCTTAAATACAATTAAAAAAGCGGAGTGTTTAGCCTATAATTTGCGAAAAAGGAGTACCTTTGCAAAGATATTTCACCATCAATCAATTATAGTCTGGACACGCAACATGAGTGAACATACACATCACAGCCATAGTTTTGGCAGTAGTCTCGGCAGGAAAAACGTCGAACAGATGGACGACGCCGAAGAGTTTAAGACGCGAATGCTTCGAGCGCAGAAACGCAAGAAGTGGTTGATAAAATACGGCTATCGCGCCTTGGTGGTTATCGCAGCAGCCATGCTGCTCTTGGTGGCCCTCATCATCGTCTTCGACCTCTAAAACAAAAGAAACGACATGAGCCTTCAGAAAGCTGAAGGCTCATGTCGTTATTATTCAGTAGACCACTTGCCTACCCTCACTCTCGTTGTCCATACGGTCGAGAGCCGTTATCACGTACGTGTTCATGGCCCGTTGGGCACCAATGCGCACGAAGTTGTTGGTCGTCGTGGCCACAAGGTGCGAAGCGTTAGAGATGTCTATTGGCTCACCCTGACGGAAGCAGTAGATGGCATATTTCACAGCCTCGTTGCGCCAGCCTTTTCCTTTCGGTTTCTTCCAGAAGATGAAGGGACCGTCGGCCATCTCCACGACTTTCACCTTACGAACGGCCTTCGGAGCATCGCCGTCGATGAAGTCCATGCGTGGCTGAAGGGCCTTCGTGCGCCAATAGTTCTGGCGTAGCATCGTGCCATAGTTGCCTACATTGTCAACGGCGGCCTTGGCATACCACAACACCGTACCACCCACATTCTTCAGCTGTTTGTGCAGTTGCATCTTCTGTGCCATATCGCCATGCTTGGCCGTTCGCTCCACGTCCTCACCGATATAGAGCGGACAGCCACGGCTGTTGCGGTTCCACCACTGGATGAGCTCCTGATAGTCGGCAGCCTTGTGGCCTATCTCCCAATAGAGTTGCGGCACGAGGTAGTCCACCCAACCATTGTCCACCCACTTCAGTACATCGGCGTAGAGGTCGTCGTAGTTCTGCAGTCCGTTGGTCAGGCTGCCATTGGGGTCGTTCTTCTTGTTGCGATAGATGCCGAAGGGCGACACTCCAAACTTCACCCAAGGCTTGACACTGTGGATGGTCTTGTGGAGATCGCGTATGAGCAGGTCGACATTGTGGCGTCGCCAGTCGCCGATGGAAGCAAAACCAGCCCCCTGCTGCCTGTATAGGTCGGCATCCGGTATCGTCACGCCTGCTACAGGATAAGGGTAGAAATAATCGTCGATGTGCAGTCCGTCGACATCATACCGCCTGACGATATCTTCCACCACCTTGCAAGTGAACTGTCGCGACTCCTCCAGGGCAGGATTCAAGATGTACAGCCCATCGTATTCGAAGATCCAGTCGGGATGCTGCACAGCGACATGCGACGAAGCCAGCTCGTTGGTTGTCTTTGTCTTGGCCCGATAGGGATTAATCCAGGCGTGGAGTTCCATACCCCGTCTGTGACATTGCTCTATCATCCACTGCAGGGGGTCCCAATAGGGTTGCGGTGCCATGCCCTGCTGGCCTGTCAGGAAGCGGCTCCAAGGCTCCAGACGGCTTTCATAGAAGGCATCGCACTCTGGTCGAACCTGGAAGATGATGGCGTTGACACCATCTTTCTGCAACTCGTCGAGCTGATAGGTCAGCGTGCGCTGCATGTTGTCGCGACCGATGCCCGTCCACTGTCCGTTGACAGCCTGGATCCAGGCACCACGAAATTCACGCTTCGTACCGTCGTCGGGGGCACTAACAGAAGAGGAAGCACAGCCCATGACGACAAGGGCTAACAAGAAGAAGAGGAAATTTTTCATCTGAATGTTTATTGTTAAAAAGATTATTCCTAAGTATTGAAAACGAGAAAGCACCGACGCTAAAGCGATTGTGGCTGCTGCGGTGGCAAACAGGCTATGCGCAGTACATGTCGAGTCTGGGCATTGACGGCACATCGTCCGTCGATGCGCTGGCCGACAATCCACACAATCCGTCCCGAAGCATCTTCCATGACAAGCTGTCGTTTCTTCATCAGCAACGGCACCTTACGATCGGTAAGAAAGTCGCTCACCAGCTTCATGCCCTTCATACCAAATGGCTGAAAGCGGTCGCCTTGGCGGACAGGGCGCAGCAGAAGGGGCATCCCTACCCTTTCAGCATCGAGAGTCGCCACTAACGGTTGACGACTGACTGTGAGAGGATCTGCCGGTTCGGTCGTGATATTGATTTTCCATCCGTTCTCCAGCTTATAAACGCTCTCGATTGGAAACGAATACGCTCGTTGCTCCTGTTCCAAGCGCGCAGCGACGACGATGAATCCACGGTCGAACACCAGCTGATGGCTCACCGACTCGTACAATGTACCCGTCGCGGCATGGATATTCTGCCAGATAGCCTCAACCTGTGCGGGTTGGAAGTCTTTCTCCTTCAAGATATATAATAAGGTGTCGTGTGGCTGCCGGCATGCCAGCAGCTTCTCGATGTCGATGCTGTCAAAACGGGTGATGCCGTCTGATGCCAACCGGTGTTCCACTACATGACCGGCCTCCTCGCTGATGAGTGTCTGGTACACTTCGGCCACCTGCGAAAGGATAGCCGACGTACGGGCGATGTTCTGTTTCGCAGCCGGATTGATTTGTTCCATCAGGGGAAGTATGTGATGACGGATACGATTCCGGACAGCATCGTCTTCAAGGTTCGTACTGTCGATGACGTATGACTGACCAATGGCCTTCAGATAGGCTTCAACATCATTTCTATTCACACAAAGCAACGGCCTGACAATCAGACCATTGACAGGTTGAATACCAAGCAGTCCTTGAAGTCCTGTACCGCGAATCAGATTCATCACGACGGTCTCTACAGAGTCGTCCTGATGATGAGCCACGCACACAGCATCAGCGCCAATAGCATTGGCAAGTCGCGCAAAATAATGGTATCGCAACTCACGTGCTGCCATTTCGATGCTCACATGGTGCTGTTCTGCATAGAAGCGAGTGTCGAAGTGGACACGATGCAGCTTGACGCCGAGTCGTTCACATAAAACCACACAGAACTGCTCGTCGGCATCGGCCTCAGCCCCTCTTAGTCGGAAGTTGCAGTGAACGGCTTCTATCCTATAGCCCAGTTCGTGTAGGATAAGCATGAGAGCCACGCTGTCAGCGCCTCCCGAAAGAGCTAC
This sequence comes from Prevotella sp., assembly GCA_017635615.1. GTDB lineage: Bacteria > Bacteroidota > Bacteroidia > Bacteroidales > Bacteroidaceae > Prevotella. The sequence continues at coordinate 10,955 of JAGBLC010000114.1, read as the reverse complement.
AAGGTAACGTCTTTCGTGGCAGAGCAGTTGGTTGCGCTCGATGAAATCACTGACGGTCGCGATGATTGGATGTTGCATGGGAAATGAGCTGCAGCGGGGTCTTTCTTGATATGAGAAGAGTTTATTCTACATAGAGGACAAGTCCCTTGAGGTACTCGCCTTCAGGATGGTAGATATTGATGGGATGGTCGGCAGGCTGATGCAACTGGTGCAGGATGCGCACCTTGCGACCGCTCTGCGCAGCGGCTGTGAAGACGGCATTCCGGAAGTTGTCCTTCGTCACCACCTGCGAACAGCTGAAGGTGAACAACACGCCTCCCCGACGGATGCGTTCAAAGGCTTTTACATTGAGTCTTGTATAGCCTTTCAGAGCATTGTGCAGGGCAGCCCGATGCTTGGCAAAGGCTGGCGGGTCGAGAATGATGAGGTCGTAGGTGTCATCGGCCTGATCAAGGAACTTGAAGGCATCGTCGCAGAAAGCCTCGTGACGCTGATCGTCAGGGAAATTCAGCTGTATGTTGGCATTGGTCAGTTCGATAGCCTTGGCGCTGCTATCCACCGAATGAACGAGTGTGGCTCCCCCACGCATGGCGTAGACAGAGAATCCTCCCGTATAGCAGAACATGTTGAGCACTTTCTTGCCGCGGGCGTACTGTTCGAGCAACTGCCTGTTATCGCGTTGGTCGACGAAGAAGCCCGTCTTCTGCCCCTTCAGCCAGTCGACGTGGAAGCGGAGGCCGTTCTCTACGGCTGTGTTCTCGCTGCTGCCACCATAAAGGAAGCCGTTCTCCTGGTCGAGCTGTGCCTTGAAAGGCAGCGTCGTCTCGCTCTTGTAGAAGACATTCTCGATGCGATGCCCCATGACATCTGTCAGCGCGCTGACAATCTCATGGCGATTGACGTGCATCCCAACGCTGTGTGCCTGCATCACTGCCGTCTTGCCATAGCAGTCGATGACCAGCCCTGGCAGGTTGTCGCCTTCGCCATGCACCAACCGGAACGTGTCGTTCTGACTCCTGTCGGCAATGCCGATGCTCTGCCGCAAGCGCAGCGCTGCTTCAAGCCGACTCCGCCAGAAGTCGCCATCGATGGCAATATCCCTGAACGACAACACCCTGACGGTGATGCTCCCTATCTGATAGTGCCCCACAGCCATGAAGTCGCCCTGTGCATTGTACACCCTGACGATGTCGCCCTCACGGATGCCCTCGTCCATCCGCTGGATGGCTCCCGAGAACACCCAGGGGTGGTATCGGAGTAGGCTCTCCTCCTTTCCTTTCTTTAGATAAATGTTGTATATGTTCTCTTGCATCTGCATGAAATAAAAACAATCTGTGCAAAGGTACGACAAAATAGTGAAATTAGCAAAGGAAACGCCAAAAAACTTGTGAATGATGCCGTTTACCGCTTATTTTTTTGGCAATTTATATTTGGCAGTTTCAGATTATTGTTGTATCTTTGCACCGTCAACAGCAAAGCGCTCCATCTAAAAGTTCAAGAAGATGGAAGCTCAAGAAAAATACTTATTCAGATAGTCATGTTGCCTATGATTGACAAAAAAGTAAGTCTGGACCTGATGGAGTTTGTAGAACGCGAGATTCTTCCTCGCTATGCCGACTTCGACAAAGCACACAACATGGAGCACGTGACGGGCGTCATCCGCCGCTCGCTCGACATCGCCCAGAAGGTGGGAGCCGACATTAACATGTCGTACGTCGTAGCCGCCTATCATGATTTAGGCCTCTCCGGCCCGCGAGCCATCCATCACCTGACGAGCGGTAAGATTCTTTTGGCCGACATCAGGTTGCGCAAGTGGTTCTCTCAAGACCAGCTGAAGGTGATGAAGGAGGCCGTCGAAGACCATCGGGCATCAGCATCGCACTCGCCACGGAGCATCTACGGCAAGATTGTGGCCGAGGCCGACCGCGACCTCGACCCCGACACGGTTTTTCGTCGCACCATCCAGTTCGGACTGTCCAACTATCCTGAGAAAGACCGCGAAGAACAGTATCAGCGTTTTCAGAAACACGTCCGTGAGAAATATGGCGAGAACGGCTATATCCGCCTCTGGATGTCGGGCTCGCCCAACGAAGAAAAACTGCGCCAGATACGTCGCACTATCGCCAATCCGCAGCTATTGCGGCAGACGTTCGACCGACTTTACGCTGAAGAAAAGCCGAAGGAGTGAGGTCAACCCTTCTGAAAAAGCATACGATTATTAACGCATAAACAAGCAAATATGAAGAAATCCATCATCGCTGTAGCCTCTGCCATGTTGCTGGCAGGTTGCGGTTTCACGGGTGGCACGGCCACCAACAATGGCTCCGACCTGGGCAATGTCCTGGGAAGCATTCTCGGAGCAGTAACACAGGGTGACGCCGTCACCAATATCCTCTACGACGTCATCGGTGCCACAAAGCTGTCGAAAGAAGATGTCGTCGGCACATGGTCTTACCGTGGACCTGGTGTGGCCTTCACCTCAGAGAACCTTTTGGCCAAGGCAGGTGGTGAAGTGGCAGCTGCCAAAGCCCGGCAAGACTTAGAGAAACCTTACCAGAGTATTGGTATCAAGAGCACCAACACCTACTTCACCTTCAATGCCGACAACACTTTCTCCGGCAAAGTGGACGGACAGCCCATCAGCGGCACCTACAGCTACAACCCCGACAACAGCGAGGTGAAGCTGCAGACGCTGCTTCTTTCAACGACAGGCTATCTGACGCGCAATGCCAAGGGTATCAGTCTGCTTTTCGAGTCGAAGAAACTCCTCACGGCCCTACAGGTAGTAGGAGCCATGAGTGGCAACTCCACGCTCAGCACCGTCGGTGAACTCAGCAAGAACTACGACGGCATTCGCATGGGCTTCGACCTGACGAAGTAGGCCGTTGCCAACCAGGGCTATGCATTCACCACATTCACGGGGTTGCCTTCGCAGAAAGCCTTGACGTTGCCAATGGCGATGTCCACAAGGCGCACGCGAGCTTCATAGGTAGCCCATGCGATGTGTGGTGTGATGTACGAATTGGGAGCCGACAGCAGCGGATTGTCTGCCGAAGGCGGTTCGCTGCACATCACGTCGGCACCGTAGGCACCCAACCGGCCCGTGCGGAGCGCCTCAGCAACATCAGCCTCATTGACCAGCGGTCCGCGTCCCGTATTGATAAGGATAGCGCCCGACTTCATCTTCTCGATGGTCTCACGGTTGATCATCTCGCGCGTCGAGTCGGTCAGCGGACAGTGGAGCGTCAGGATGTCGCTCACGCTGAGCAGTCCTTCCAGCGTTGTCTTCTGGATGCCTTCCGGCAGGTCAGCCGAGTTCTTGCTGGTCATGGCGAAGACGTCCATGCCAAAGTCGCGGGCGATGATGGCCACCTTCCATCCGATATTCCCCAAACCAACGATACCGATGGTCTTGCCAGCCAACTCATGGAGCGGCGTGTCCCAATAGACGAAGTCGGGATTGCGGCTCCATCGTCCGTTGCGGTTCAGCTCGGCATAGTGGCCGATGCGGTTGGTGATGTTCAGGATATGGGCAAACACCATCTGCGCAACGCTGGCTGTACTGTAAGCCGGAATGTTACACACCACGACGCCCTGTTCGCGGGCGGCCACGATGTCGATATTGTTGAAGCCAGTAGCCAACTCGCCGATATACTTAAGGCAGGGCAGTTGCTTGATTACTTCTGCCGTCATCTGCACCTTGTTGGTGAGCACCACTTCGGCATCCTGAGCTCTTTCTACCACCTCGCCTGGTGCTGTACGGTCGTAGACGACGAGCGTTCCTAACTCTTTCAGCGGCTCCCAGCTCAGATCGCCAGGATTCGCGCTGTATCCATCTAATATTACTATCTTCATATCTCCTAATTTTTTTATTCGTTTTTATTAATTCATATCATTCGTGGTTTTGCTCTGTCTCCGTCACATTCCGCCATGAAGGTCGGGATCGGCTTCCTGTTGGAAGCGTTCGCCCCAACACTGCACCATTCGCTGATAGAGTTTCTCCTCCGACGGGGTGTGCTGTGCCTGCCATAGCCGTTCGTGCTGCAGCGTATCGGGCATGAACTGCTGGCGGACGAAGTTGCCCGGATAGTCGTGAGCATACTTGTAGCCATCACTGTAGCCAAGGTCTTTCATCAGCTTCGTCGGCGCATTGCGCAGATGGAGCGGCACGGGTTGGTTGCCCGTCTTCTTGACCAGGTCGAGCGCACGGCCGATGCCCATATAGGCCGAGTTGCTCTTCGGGCTGCAAGCCAGATAGACGGCACACTCTGCCAGAGGGATGCGCCCCTCGGGCCATCCTATCTTCATCACGGCATCGAAGGTGGCATTGGCCAACAGCAGCGCGTTGGGATTGGCCAGTCCGATATCTTCCGACGCGCTGATGACCATCCGTCGGGCGATGAACTGCGGATCCTCGCCACCCTCTATCATCCGTGCCATCCAATAGAGGGCTGCATCGGGATCGCTGCCGCGGATGCTCTTGATGAAAGCCGAGATGATGTCGTAGTGCATCTCGCCGTCCTTGTCGTAGGCCAAAGGGTTCTGCTGCAGTCGGCTGACCACCAGCTCGTCGCTGACGACGATCTCCTCGTCGCCATTCTGCGCCTCGACAACAAGTTCGAGGATGTTGAGCAACTTGCGTGCGTCGCCACCGCTATAGCGTAGCATGGCGCCGGTTTCCTTCAGGACGATTTTCCGTTTCTGCAGCTCTACATCGGTCTTGATGGCTCTGTCCAGCAGCTGTAGCAGGTCGTCCTTCTCCAATGGCTTCAGCACATAGAGCTGGCAGCGCGAGAGCAAAGGGCGTATCACCTCGAACGAAGGATTCTCTGTCGTTGCTCCGATGAGCGTGACGATGCCTTTCTCCACGGCACCGAGGAGCGAGTCTTGCTGCGACTTGCTGAAACGGTGTATCTCGTCGATGAAGAGGATGGGACTGGCCTGACGGAAGAAGCCTCCCTTTTGTGCCCGTTCGATAACGTCGCGCACGTCCTTGACGCCACTTGTCACGGCGCTGAGGGTATAGAAGGGGGTCTCCAGCCGGTGCGCGATAATCTGTGCCAGCGTCGTCTTGCCCACCCCGGGCGATCCCCACAGGATGAACGACGAGATGCGTCCTGCATCAATCATCTTGCGCAAGACAGCTCCCTCGCCTACCAGATGTCGCTGTCCGATATACTCGTCGAGCGTCTTGGGGCGCATTCTCTCTGCTAACGGCTGTGACATATTCGTTCTGTTGCGGTTACGTTCAAGTCTTTCGGCTACAAAAGTAAGCAATTATTCTGAGACGAGCGAACCTTTAGCGAAGATTAACATCAGTAGACCACATCCTCGAGGAAGAGGGCATGAGCAGGCATACTCTCGCCAGCCTGGCAGCGGTTCTTTTGCGCAATGACTCCGCTAAAGCCTTCTATCGTGAGACGGCCCCGCCCCACATCGATGAGCGTTCCGACGACGGCGCGCACCATGTTGCGCAGGAAGCGGTTTGCCGTGATGCGGAAGTGCCACTCGTAGGGTGAGGTCTGTATCCACCGTGCCTCCGTGACGTGACAGAGCGTGGTCTTCACGTCGGTATGGCTCTTGCAGAAAGCAGCGAAGTCGTCGTGCTCGAGCAAGAGCGAGGCGGCCACGTTCATTTTCTCGAAGTCGAGCTGATAGTGTATCTCGCAGGCATAATGGCGGACGAAAGGTTCCTTACGCGTATATATATAATAATGGTACGTGCGCGCGCGTGCACCGAAGCGCGCATGCATATCGTCGGCGACGCGTTCCACCTTCTCTACGGCGATGTCGCGGGGCAGGATACGGTTCAGCCGATAGGCTGTCTGCTGGCAGTCGAGCTGTTGCTCTGTGTCGAAGTGAGCTGCCATTCTTCGTGCATGTACCCCTGCATCAGTGCGACCGGCCCCGACCACTTCCACCGTCTCGCGCAGTTGGAGGGAGAGTGCCCGCTGCAATTCTGCCTGCACCGAATTGCCGCTGGGCTGAACCTGCCATCCGTGATAGCGTGTACCATCGTAGGCAAACCACACAAAATATCTGTTCATAGCTATTGAGTATATTCTGTGCAAAAGTAGTAAAAAATAGTGATAAAAACAACTCAGAGGTGGAAAAATGCAAGTTTTTTGAAAAAAGTTGGGAAAATATTTGGTCAGTTCGAAAAAAGTACGTACCTTTGCACCCGCTTAAGAAAGGAAGCAACAACCGAAAGGTGCCTTAGCTCAGTTGGTAGAGCAACGGACTGAAAATCCGTGTGTCCCCGGTTCGATTCCTGGAGGTACCACTCCTCCTTTCATTGCCCGGTCATCCCTCGTGGAGCCGGGCTTCCTTTTTTTTATCGCATAGAAAGCGGAGACACAGAGAATCCCATCTGCTCTGTGTCTCCGCTTCTTTGTCGGCTGTTAGATGACTATAGCGGAGAGATGGTGAAGGAGAACAACTTCTCGCCGTACTTCACCTGATACTTCGGCAGTGCGCGTGCATCGTATCCCCAACTGTTGATGCCACCCACGCCTGCATGCTCGCTGTCGAGGTAGAGGTTGACATACTTCGAGCGCGGCATCTGTTCGGGATGGCGCTGCTCTTTGGCATCGCCGTCGTTGAGCGTCTCAACGTCGTAGCGCAGGGCCGAAGCGTAGAAGGGAGCGTCGGCTGTCACTTTCAGTCCGAAGCCATTGCTGTCGGTCTGCTGCCACCAACGCATGTCGGCCTTCGTGCCTGTCTCCTGCGGTCGGACGTAAGGATAGAACTGCTCGTCGGCCATCTGACGGTAGAGTCCGATGCGCTGCGACTCCTTACGGTCGCAGTAGTTCTCGACGGGTCCGCGTCCGTAGAACTCGCTCATGTCCATATCTGCAGGCAGCTGCGCCACGACACCGAAACGGAACATTGGCGGAATCTTAACGTCCGCGTCGGCTGTTCCGGCAATGGGGACGAGATGGGAAGTAACCTCGAGACTGCCATCGCCTCTCAGCCGATAGCTGAGCGTCAGCGTTGCTTTCACGTCGGGCATATCGAAATCGGCCACTACCCTGCCCTGCTTCTTCTCTAAGCGAGCCGAGACAAGGTTGATTGCCGGGTTGCACCACACCTTATATTCCTTGTTGATACTACTGCCCATATCGTTGTCGGTGACGGCACGCCAGAAGTTGGGCTTCAGCGTTCCGCCCTCGCCCAGGAGGTTGCGGCCTCCGACGAGATACTCACTCACAAGGCCGGTCAGCGGGTCGATGGCCACCTGTACGTCTTTGGTCGTGAGCAAGAGCTGCGTCTTGTCTTTCTTTGCCTTCACCTTGCCCATTGTGACAACGTCAGCATCCTCGACATTGTGCATGGGCAGCTGTATCTGGCGGTAAGCCACCAGCTGGTTCTTCTCCATGAGCGGCTCGGCCTCTTTCAGGCGGAAATCGATGTTGAGGAACAGTTCGCCGGGGAAGTTCTTCTTGTACGGGAGCGTAAACTCCTTGGTCTGTTGCGGAGCGATGTCCAGTGTGCTCAGCTCTCCGGTCTGCACCTCTTTACCATCGGCCACGAGTGTCCACACCATCTTCACATTGTCCAGATTGCGGAAGAAGTTTTCGTTACGGACGCTAATCTTTCCGTTCCAGAGATCGACCGGTTCGGCCCAGATATTCTGGTAGAAATAGCCCACCTCGTACATCTGCGGATTGGGAACACGGTCGGGCGAGATCAGTCCGTTGCAGTTGAAGTTGTTGTCCGACGGGTCGTAGTCGTTGTAGTCGCCGCCGTAGGTGTATTCAATGAACGAGGTGCGAGGTTCGTTGTACGAGTTACGACCAGACGGATGACGATGGAGCGCCTGGTCGACGAAGTCCCAGATGAAGCCTCCCTGGAACTTGGGGTACTTGCGCACCGCATCCCAGTACTCCTTGAAGCCACCCGACGAGTTGCCCATGGCATGACTGTACTCGCAGAGGATGAGCGGCTTCTTCGATTCGGGATTGGCGGCATACTTGGCGCACCACTCCTGTGAACAGTACATCGGACACTGGATGTCGCTGTTGTCGCCCCCCTGTGCACGTTCCCAATGAACGGGCCTTGAGGGGTCGGTCTGCTTGATCCACTTATTGGCAGCGGTGAAGTTGGGTCCGTCGATGGTCTCGTTGCCCATACTCCACATGATGATGCTCGGATGGTTGAAATAGGTCATCACGTTGTGCTGGTTGCGCTCCATAATCTGCTTCGAGAAGAGGGGCGTGTAGCTCAGCGCCTTTTCGGGCACATAGCCGAAGCCGTGACTCTCTTGATTGGCCTCTGCACAGAGGTAGATGCCATATTGGTCGCACAGGTCGTACCAGACAGGGTCGTCGGGATAATGGCAGGTACGCACAGCGTTGATGTTAAACTGCTTCATGATCTTCAGGTCCTGAATCATCCGTTCACGACTGACCACATATCCGCCGTCGGGATCCATCTCGTGGCGGTCGGCACCCTTGATATAGACTGCCTTTCCGTTGACAAGGAGCAGTGCATCCTTGATTTCCACTTTTCTGAAACCCACCTTTTGGATGGTCGTCGACGAGCTGACGAGCTGACGCGCCGACGATTTGCCCGTCTTGTGCTTCTTCGTTTTTGCCTTCGCCTTCGGGCTGTCCTTATAGCACATCACGTTGGCTTTCAGCGTATAGAGATAAGGTGTCTCAGCGGTCCACTTCTTAGGATTGTCCAGAGCGAAACGCACCTTTCCCTTTCTCGAATCACCGCTCTTCGAGAACTCCGTTACTTGTTTGGTTTCCACCAGTTTACCTTCTGCATCGAGAAGTGAGAGTTCAACAATGCCGTTGCCAGTCATCGTCAGGTCGACATCAAGTGTGCCATCTTGGTAGTTGTTCACCAAGTCGGGGGTGATACGAATATCGTCGAGGTGGGTCTGTTTGTCGCGGGCATAGAGATAGGTGTCGCGTGCCAGTCCAGAAAGTCGCCAGAAGTCCTGGTCTTCACACCACGAACCGTCCGACCAGCGGAACACCTGGAAGGCTATCAGGTTTTCTCCCTTGTTGAGATAGGGTGTGATGTCGAACTCTGTTGCCACCTTCGAATCTTCCGAATAGCCTACATAACGACCGTTCACCCAAAGGTAGATGCACGACGTGACGCTACCGAAATGGGCGATGACCTGCCGTCCGTCCCAAGCATCGGGGATGCTGATGGTTCGGCGATAGCTTCCCACGTGGTTGTCCTTCACAGGAACGGGAATCATCCACTGTCCCTCCTTGTAGTATTCCTTCGGTGGCATGTCGAAATGTCCGCGCCAAGCAAAGCCGACGTTCACGTAGACGGGATCGCCATAGCCGTTCACCTCCCAGATGCCCGGCACGGGAAACAGTTTCCACTTTGTGTCGTCGAAATCGGTACGGAAGAAGTCTGTAGGCCGCTCATCGGCATTCTCCACCCAGTTGAAACGCCAGTCGCCGTGAAGTGAGAGGAAGTTGGCCGACTTCGTCATGTTGCCCTCAAGGGCCATTTGATCGTTCTCATAGCCGAAGAAGTGGGTATGCTTCGGCAGTGTGTTCACTGCATTCACCGACATATCCTGCCACTCGGTGAACGTTTGCGCCTGTAGACCGACAGCCGTCAGCCACGAAAGGGCGCTCATAAGGATTAAACGATGTCTCATCTTATTGTTTGATTGATTTGGGGCAAAGTTACGAAGAATATTCGAAAAGAACAAAAAAAGAGAAGAAAACCTGACAAATTGTTTGGAGATTTGTGGCCGTGTGTGTATCTTTGCACCTCAGAATATTTACCCGCCAATAGAAATGGGACAGTTGATTACATTATTGTGTGGTGTCTTTCTGACCTTCGTCGAACTGAACTGCGAGAATCTCTTCGACTGCCGCGACGACTCGCTCAAGCAAGACGAAGAGTGGCTTGCCGAGTCGACACGCCACTGGAACGAACATCGCTACTGGCAGAAGCTCGACCATATCGGACAGGAGCTGATAGCCTGTGGCGAAGCTGACGGCACATGGGCACTGCCCGACCTAATAGCGCTGACGGAGGTAGAGAACGACAGCGTGATGATCGACCTCACGAGGCGATCGCTGCTCCGGCAGGCAGGCTACCGGTATGTGATGACCGACAGCCCCGACCTCCGTGGCATCGATGTGGCGCTGCTGTACAACCCCTTCGCCTTCCGACTCATCAGCCACGACACATTACGCGTTGAACCGCTGCCAGGCATGCGTCCCACTCGCGACATTCTCTACGCTAAAGGCGAGGTGATGAGCGGCGACACGTTGCACATCTTCGTGGTGCACACACCCAGCCGCTTTGGTGGCGAACGGGCAACACGCCCCAACCGCCTGCAGGTGGTCAACCGTCTCTGCATGGCCATCGACTCTGTCTATACGCATGACAGCTTGGCAAACATCATCGTTGCCGGCGACTTCAACGACGCATGGGACGACCCTTCGCCGCAGCTGCTCTGCCGGCATGGCTTGGTGAACATCTCGAAAAAGGTGAAAGGGAAGAATGGTGCTCGCGGTACGTATAAATACAACGGCCGCTGGGGGAGCATCGATCATATCATGGTGAGCCCTCCACTATCCAAAAAGACAACAGCTTGTTTCGTCTTCGATGCTCCTTTCATCTTGGAGGACGACCGCAAGAGCGGTGGTGTGCAGCCACGCCGCAACTATCGGGGCTATCGCTATAACAACGGCTACAGCGACCATCTGCCGCTTGTTGCCCATTTCGATCTGTGATTCGCTTTTTTTATTGATCACGAATTGGACTTTTTTTCTATCACGAATTTGGTTTGTATTTATCACGAATTGGAGAATTAGAGAATTTATTGTAGGAGGCGACGCTTCCTTGCGTCGCAACTGCGCATAGGTGGCAAGGTAGGAGGCGACGCTTCCTTGCGTCGCAACTGCGCATAGGTGGCAAGGTAGGAGGCGACGCTTCCTTGCGTCGCAACTGCGCATAGGTGG
>JAGBLC010000113.1 GCA_017635615.1 Prevotella sp. | reverse complement strand
GTGAGACACGTCGCCTCCTACTGCAAAGCAGTGTAATAAACATTAGTTATATAGAAGAATAATGAGAAACAGGATAGATTGCTATATACCCCACACGATGCCGCAAGAGACGCGGCAGACGCTGGACGAGATAGAAGAGAACATCGTTGTCAGGAGACTGACGACGATGGAGGGCACTCCCACAGCGGCAGCCACCCTCCGGACTGTGGCCGCGACGGCCCAGGCCGACTATGTGCTGCTGTGGCTCAAACCGGTGGGCATCACCTTGGGAATGGGAGCCTTAGAGCGACTGGTGCGCGCTGCCGACGAGACGCAGGCAGCCCTGGTGTACTGCGACCGCTACGAGCTGAAGAACGGCGAGCGGCAGCGACACCCCGCCATCGACTGGCAGGAGGGAGCGCTGCGCGACGACTTCGACTTCGGATCGCTTGTCTTGCTGCGCACGTCGTTGCTGCGACAGTACGAGCCGACGGCCGACTTCCGCTATGCCGCGTTCTACGACCTCTGGCTGCAGCTGAGCCGACAGGGAACGCTGTTCCACCTCAACGAGTATCTGTATACCGAGGAGGAACGCGACCTCAGGAAGAGCGGCGAGAAGCAGTTCGACTACGTCAACCCCGCCAACCGCGAGGTGCAGATAGAGATGGAGCAGGCCGTGACGGCCCACCTGAAGGCCGTCGGAGCATGGGTGAACACCAGCGTGCGCGAGGAGCCCGACTTTCAGGAGCAGCCTTTCGAGGTGGAGGCATCGGTGGTCATCCCCGTCTTCAACCGCGCCAAGACGATTGCCGACGCCGTCGGCAGTGCCTTGTCGCAGAAGCCGCGTTTCGCCTTCAACGTTATCGTCGTGGACAATCATTCTACCGACGGTACAACGGAGATTTTACGCCAGCTGCAGGAATCGGCCGAAGACAAGCTGATCGTCATCACACCCGAACGCACCGACCTGGGCATCGGCGGATGCTGGAACACGGCCGTCAACGACACGCGCTGCGGACGCTTCGCCGTACAGTTGGACAGCGACGACCTCTACTCGTCGCCCAATACCCTCCAGCGCATCGTCGATGCTTTCTACGAGCAGAAGGCGGCAATGGTGGTGGGCAGTTACCGCATGTGCGACTTCGAGCTGAACACCCTGCCGCCGGGACTCATCAGCCACGCTGAGTGGACGGACGAGAACGGACCGAACAACGCGCTGCGCATCAATGGCCTCGGTGCACCGCGGGCTTTCTTCACACCGCTGCTGCGACAGCTGCAGTTGCCCAATACCAGCTATGGCGAGGACTACGCCATGGGACTGGCTTTCAGCCGTCGCTACCGCATCGGGCGTATCTACGACGAGCTGTATCTCTGCCGCCGGTGGAGCGGCAACAGCGATGCCGCCCTGAGCATCGAGCGCGTCAATGCCAACAACCTTTATAAAGATCGCCTGCGCACGATGGAGGTAAAGGCGCGGCAACAACAGCTGCCGTCGGGCGACGACCGCATCGACCGCTTCATCGACCGACAGCTGTCGCTCTGGACGGAGGCACGCCGACGCTACCACGACCTGAACAAGGTGGAGGCACGCGAGCTGTCTTCCGACGAGCTGTCGCTGCGACTGCAATACAACCCGGCCCGGATGGTATCGACAGGGGCACGCATCGACAAGCAGTCGCTCAAGGAGCGGCCCTGCTTCCTCTGTGCCGACAACCGTCCCAAGGAGCAGATGACCATCCCGCTGAAGGGCGGCTATGAGCTGTTGCTCAACCCCTTCCCTATCCTACCCGAACACTTCACCATCCCCTCAACAAAGCACGAGCCACAGCGCATCGCCCGACATGCCAACGCTCTATGGCGCCTGCTGGCGGAGATGCCCCGGATGATGGTGTTCTACAACGGTCCGCAATGCGGAGCAAGTGCACCCGATCATCTGCACTTCCAGGCCGGCACCAGCGGACTGCTGCCCCTGCAACAGCAATGGAACATTCTCAACCAGAAGCTGCAGACGGTTTATGAGACCAGCCACAACGACCAGATAGCCCTCCTCACCGAATGGATGGCACCGGCACTGGTGGTGAGAAGCCACTCGGAGCGGGCTTTCACCCAACTCTTCGAGCTTGTCTACAAGGCGTTGCCTGCCGTCAAGCCAGAGCCGATGATGAACATCGTGGCATGGAAGGAGAAAGACATGGTGACAGCGGTGGTCTTCGCCCGGAAGAAGCACCGTCCCGACTGCTACGGCCAACGGATGATCAGTCCGGGAGCCCTCGATATGGCCGGTCTCATCATCACACCACAGGAAGCCGACTTCCGACAGCTCACAGCAGAAGAGGCGACGGCCATCCTCCGGGAGGTGAGCCTCGACGACAACGAGATGCAACAGGTAGCCGAGCGGCTCGCAGCCTCCGCCGTCGATACGTCGAGAGAACAACCGCGGGAGGCCACCACCTTCCAGACGGAGCCGCTCGTCAAGGTAGGTATCGTCAGCGCGAAGCAGATACGCTTCACGCTCAACGGACCCTATTCGGCCAAGGGCGAGGTCATCGAGGGCGAGCAGGAGGTGACCTTCTTCGAAGGGGGCATCAGCTGGAACGGCAGTCTCTACCGCGAACTGCGTATGGCTCCCGTCGTGGCCGACGCTTCCTTCTCTATAGAGGATGTCGTCATCGGTGTGAACTTCCACTGGGAACGGAAAGAGACGCAGACCTTCCAGGGCGTGCTCCACCTCGTAGTGGAAGAAGATAAGATATGCGCCATCAACGAGCTGCCCGTAGAGCAGTATCTCGTCAGCGTCATCTCCAGCGAGATGAGTGCCACCTCGTCGGTGGAACTGCTGAAGGCGCACGCCGTCATTTCTCGTTCGTGGCTTCTCGCCCAGATGGAGAAACGGCAGCAGCGCAATGCGAGCGACAACGGCAGCGGCTTCTTCTCGTTTGTCAAGAAAGAAGACGAGATTGTGCGTTGGTACGACCGCGACGACCATACCATCTTCGACGTCTGCGCCGACGACCATTGCCAGCGCTACCAAGGCATCACAAAGGCTTCCAACCCTCATGTGGCCGAAGCCGTAGAGGCCACTCGCGGACAGGTGCTCACCTATCAGGGTGAACTGTGCGACGCCCGCTTCAGCAAATGCTGCGGCGGAAGGACAGAAGAGTTCCAGTATTGCTGGGAGGACACGCCGAAGCCTTACCTCGTCTCCGTCAGCGACACAGCCGACGAGGGCGGCGAGCCTTTCTGCCACACTCACGACGAGCATATCCTGCGGCAGGTGCTCAACGACTACGACCAAGAGACAGCCGACTTCTTCGAATGGACCGTCGAGTACACGCAGCAGCAGCTTTGCCAGCTGATAGAGAGCAAGCTGAAGATGACATTCGGTCAGATTGTCTCCCTCGAACCCTTGGAACGCGGTAAGAGTGGACGCATCAGTCGACTGAAGATCGTGGGCACGGAGCGTCAGTTCACCATCGGCAAGGAACTGGAGATACGTCGCACGCTGAGCGAGACGCACCTGAAGAGCAGCTGTTTCGAGGTCAGCTCGTCGCAGTTCGTCAACGGCATACCGCAGCACTTCGTCCTGCGAGGACGCGGCTGGGGACATGGTGTCGGACTCTGCCAGATAGGCGCCGCCGTGATGGGTGAGCGAGGCTACAGCTACGAGCAGATTCTCCGCCACTACTATCAGGACATTGACATCAGCAAGAAATACGAATAAAGAATCTCTGAAATGAAGAATGAAGAATGAAAAATGAAGAATCACGGAATCACGAAATAACGAATAACCAATCACGCATTATGCATTAAGCATTAAGCATTATGAACTATAAAAAGTCTCCCTGGGCCTGGGTGCCCTCCCTGTATTTCGCAGAAGGACTGCCCTACGTGGCCGTCATGACCATTTCGCTCGTGCTCTACAAACAGTTGGGGCTGAGCAACGCACAAATCACGTTCTACACCTCTTGGCTCTATCTCCCCTGGGTCATCAAGCCCCTGTGGAGCCCCTTGGTCGACATCATCAAGACCAAGCGGTGGTGGGTCGTCACCATGCAGCTGCTCATCGGAGCAGCCTTCGGCGGTGTGGCCTTCACCATACCCACGTCGTTCTGGCTGCAAGGGTCGCTCTGCTTCTTCTGGCTCATGGCCTTCGCCAGCGCTACCCACGACATCGCCGCCGACGGCTTCTACATGATTGGTCTCAACCAGCACGACCAGGCTTGGTTCGTGGGCATACGCAGCACGTTCTATCGCATCGCCACCATCTTCGGACAAGGCCTGTTGGTAGCCCTGGCGGGCAATCTGCAGGTGCTCTTCCGCTATAGCATCCCCTATTCGTGGAGCCTCATGTTCTACGGTGTCACGGGCATCTTCATCGCGCTCTGGCTCTGGCATAGCTATGCCCTGCCGCGCGTGGAGACGGAGAGTGCAACGCAGCAGACGGAGACAGAGACACGCACGCTCTCCAACGGAGAGGCTGCCCTGTCGTCGGAATCGGCAGGAAGGGCGACACTGCGCTCCATCTGGCACGAGTTCGTCGGCGTCGTGAAGACCTTTTTCACCAAGATGCCCCTGCGCGAAACAATCATCGCCCTGCTCTTCATGCTTCTCTATCGCATGCCCGAGGGACTGCTCGCCAAGGTGTCAGCGCTCTTCCTCATCGACAGTCATGGAGCTGGCGGACTGGGACTGTCGCCGCAGGAATACGGACTGGTACAGGGAACGGTGGGCATCGTCGGACTGACCCTCGGTGGCATCCTCGGCGGAATGGCTGCCGGCAAGGATGGCTTG
>JAGBLC010000112.1 GCA_017635615.1 Prevotella sp. | reverse complement strand
GTTCCCGAATTAAAGAATTGTCGAAGAGTAGGCAACTCATCCTTTTATTCTCCAATTCTCTAATTCGTGATAAGAAAGACTAAGCCAGTCATTCTATAATTCGTGATAGGAAAAATCTTTAATTCAAGTTGACGATGATGCGCACGGGGAAATGGTCGCTGGGGTTGTGCGATTCGTATTTCGTCAGCTTCACCTCTGCGGGTTTGTCGCCTGATATGTCCCGGGCTTCGTCGGGTACAGGCACACGGTAGGTGTCGGTCAGCACGGCATAGCGCTCCACCTGGAACTGCGGTGTGAGGAAGATATGGTCGATGCGCTGGGTGGAGAACGAGGTGGTGCTCCATGCGTTGAACGTTCCGTTCTCGGCATAGCGGAAGTGGGCCATCTCATACGAGTCCTGGAATATGCCCGAGCGGGCCAACGTGTCGTAGGCCGGTGAGGTTTGGTCAACATTGAAGTCACCCGTCAGGATGGCCGGCAGCCGCTTGCCCAGCTCCTGCGTCTTCTGCATGACCAGCTTGGCGGCCTCGATGCGTGCCGTCTTGCCCACATGGTCCATGTGGAGGTTGAAGAAGAGGAACTCCTTGCCCGACGCCTTGTGGCGGAAATGCCCCCACGAGCAGATGCGCGGGCATACGGCATCCCACCCCAAGCCCGGCCGTTCGGGATGTTCCGAGAGCCAGAAGTCGCCGTGGTCGATCAGGCGGAACAGGTCGGTGCGGTAGAAGATGGCTGAATGCTCGCCGGCTTCAAGGCCGTCGTCGCGCCCGATGCCGATATAGTCGTAGCCGGGCAGGGCTGCCTTCAGCTCGTCGAGCTGCCGTTTCAGTCCCTCCTGCGTGCCGAAGATCTCGAAGCCGTTGGACAGGATGAGCCGTGCCATCACCGGATAGCGCTGCCCCCATCCGTCGCGTTGCAGCGAGTCCTGATGGTTGGCATAGCGGATGTTGTACGTTGCCACCACCATGTGGGCAACCTTCTTCTTGGCCTCTGCGGTCGTCACGGCCAGTGTCATCATCATCAGGATGACAAGTCCTTCTTTTATCAAGTACTTCATAAATGTAATGAGTCAGTGAGTTATACTCCTAATACGACATCAGCGTCGATGTCGAGTTTTCTTGAAATTTGCTTGGCCACTTGTAGCGGTAAGTCACATTTCCCATGAATAAACCTGTTAATCCGGCTGCTGCTTACATGCAACGACTCAGCCAGTTTCTTCTGAGACAGCCCCATTTCTGCCAGTCTCAGTTTGATGACAGCCTGAAACGAAGGCTTTCCTATAGGGTAGTGAATGTCCTCGTACTGTTCGACGAGCTGCCCTAAATGGTCGAGTTCAACCATCATCGGGTCGTTTACGGGGGTGTGTTCATCAGTCAGCTTGTACAGTTCTTCTATCCGACTGATGGCCGCTTCATATTGCTTTTCTGTCAATAATTCTTTCATAAGTTGCTGATGTCTTTAATCTGATCGTATTCTTGATGAGTACCGACAAATCGAATGAGTATTTGTGATATTGTGAACTTCACGACAACCACGAGTCGGTAACTATTTCCTTTGATGTTGAACACATAATGTTGATTTCCAACACTGTCAACAGAGTTGAAGGTTTTTTTTATGTCTGCATAGCATGTCCACACGGCTTTGCTGGCCTTTATATACCAGTCTTCCAAAGCATCTTTTGATTGTGGCACTTTCGTGTAATAATCAACAAGAGTTTTCTTTTTGATAATTCTCATGCCGCAAAATTATAAAAAAACTGGCATAATTGCAAAGAAAAGCAAAGTTTTTGATGTTTTTTTTGTATATTTGCAGGCAAAACTACGTAACAGAGAACAATGGAGCAGAAGAACATAGCGCAGCAATGGAGCAAGATGGTGCTCAAGGACGTGTCGTTTGTCAACCTCATGCAGCACCGCATCTACAACGTCTTGATCGTGGCCAACCCCTACGATGCCTTCATGCTGGAGGACGACGGCCGTGTTGACGAGAAGATTTTCAACGAGTACACCTCCTTAGGACTGCGCTATCCGCCGCTCTTCCGGCAGGTGTCGACGACGGAAGAGGCGGCCGAGGTGCTCCGCACCACCAATATTGACCTCGTCGTCTGCATGCCTGGCACGGCCGACAACGATGCCTTCAACGTGGCGCATGCCGTGAAGGCGAAGTTCCCCGACATCCCCTGCGTGGTGCTCACCCCCTTCTCGCACGGCATCACCCGCCGCATCGAGAACGAGGATATGTCCATCTTCGACTATGTGTTCTGCTGGTTGGGCAACACCAACCTTATCCTCTCCATCATCAAGCTCATCGAAGACCGCATGAACCTCGACCACGACATCGAGGAGGCCGGTGTGCAGATGATTCTGTTGGTGGAGGACAGCATCCGCTTCTATTCGTCGGTCCTGCCCTCGCTCTACAGCTATATCCTCGCGCAGAGCCAGCGCTTCGCTACCGAGGCGCTCAATCCGCACAGTGCCACCCTGCGCATGCGCGGTCGGCCGAAGGTGGTCTTGGCGCGCAACCATGCCGAGGCGATGTATATATATAATAGGTATAGGGACAACGTGCTGGGTGTCATCAGCGACTGCCGCTTTCCGATGTTCGCCGGCAGCATGCGCAACGGCGAGCAAGCCGCCAATCCCAAAGTCTCCGATGCCGGTTTCCAGCTCTTGGAGTATATCCACCGCGACAACCCCTTCATCCCGCTCATCATGCAGAGTGCCGAGACGGTGAACAAGGCGCGCGCCGAAGCCGCTGGGTATAAGTTTGTCGACAAGAACTCGAAGAAAATGCTCATCGACCTCCGGCAGGAGCTGGAGGAGCATTTCGGCTTTGGCGACTTCATCTTCCGCGACCCCACGACGAAGGCTGTGGTGCGGCGCATCCGCAACCTCAAGGAGCTGCAAGACAACATCTTCAACATCCCGAGCGACTCGCTCCTCTACCACACCTCGCGCAACCATATCAGCCGCTGGCTCTGCGCCAGGGCTATCTTCCCCGTGTCCAACTTCCTGAAGAACATCACGTTCAAGGAGGTGCAGGATGTCGATGCCCACCGTCAGATTATCTTCGATGCCATCGTCGAATACCGTCACATGAAGAACATCGGTGTCGTGGCTCTCTTCGACCGCGAGCGCTTCGACTCCTACAGCCATTTTGCCCGCATCGGCGATGGCTCCTTGGGCGGCAAGGGGCGCGGACTGGCTTTCCTCGACAACATCATCAAGCGCCATCCCGAGTTCAACCAGTTTGAGGGCGTCAAGGTGAGCATACCCAAGACGGTGGTGCTCTGCACCGATGTGTTCGACGAGTTTATGGACACGAACAACCTCTACCAGATAGCCTTGAGCGACATGCCCGACGAACAGATTCTGCAGCATTTCCTCCGGGCACAGCTTCCCGACAAGTACATTGCCGACTTCTTCGCTTTCTTCGAGGCCACGCAGAAGCCTATCGCCGTCAGAAGCAGTTCGCTGCTCGAAGACAGCCACTACCAGCCCTTCGCCGGTGTCTATGCTACCTACATGGTGCCCTTTACCAGCGACAAATACCAGATGCTGCGTATGGTGGTCGACGCCATCAAGAGTGTCTACGCTTCGGTGTTCTATAAGGATTCGAAGGCTTACATGACCGCAACAGCCAACGTCATCGACCAAGAGAAGATGGCCGTCGTGCTGCAAGAGGTGGTGGGACAGCAGCATGGCAACTATTACTATCCCACCATCAGCGGCGTCTTGCGTTCGCTCAACTTCTATCCCATCGAGGACGAAACGGCCGAGGAGGGCATTGCCAGTCTTGCTCTGGGACTGGGTAAGTATATCGTCGACGGCGGTCAGACGCTCCGTGTCAGTCCGTACCATCCGCAGAAGGTGCTGCAGATGAGCGAGATGCACATAGCCCTTCGTCAGACACAGACGCAGTTTTATGCCTTAGAGATGAGTATGGGGAGCTCCTTCTCTACCGACGACGGCTTCAACATCGCCTCGCTGCCCGTAAAGGAGGCTGAGGCCCACGGGTCGCTGAAATACATCGCCTCCACCTACGACGCAATGAACCAGATCGTCCGCGACGGCTTCTATCCCGGCGGACGGAAGATTGTCTCGATGTGCGGCGTCTTGAAGCACGGCATATTCCCCTTGCCCGAACTGTTGCGCATGTCGATGAAGAATGGTGCTGAAGGTATGCGGCGGCCTGTGGAGATAGAGCTGGCCTGCAATCTCTCGTCGAGACGGCGCGACGACGGTGGGGGAGTGGAGGGCGAGTTCTACCTGTTGCAGATACGTCCCATCGTGGACAGCAAGCAGGAACTCAACATGAATCTCAACGAGTTGTCCGACGACCGTTGTCTGCTGCGCAGCAACAGCTCCTTAGGTCATGGTATCAGCGAGGATGTCACCGACGTGGTTTATGTGAAAGCTGCCGACGACTTCTCGGCAGCGGAGAATCCCGCCATCGCCTTGGAGATAGAACAGCTCAACCAGCACTTCATCGAACAGAAGCGTGGCTACGTGCTGGTAGGGCCGGGACGTTGGGGGTCGAGCGACCACTGGTTGGGCATTCCCGTGAAGTGGGCGCAGATCTCGGCAGCTCGCGTCATCGTGGAGTGTGGTCTGCCGGGCTATCGTGTCGACCCCAGTCAGGGCACCCACTTCTTCCAGAACCTCACATCGATGGGTGTCGGCTATTTCACCATCAACCCCTATCGTCAGGACGGACTCTTCAACAAGGCTGTGCTCGACGCTATGCCAGCCGTCGAAGAGACTGCCCACGTGCGCCATGTGCGCTTCGAGAAGCCCCTGACCGTCATGATGGATGGGGTGAAGCAGCAAGGCGTAGTCCTCTTGCCTGAATAGCTCATCGATACTTTTGCGTCTTGATGAGCAGACCAAAGCCTGGCCACACGATGACCAGGCTTTTTTGTTTTATCATGTAGGAGGTCACGCTTCCTAGCGTGACACCTGCCACCTATGCGCCAATGTAGGAGGTCACGTTTCCTAACGTGACACCTGCCACGTATGCACTGCTTATGCGCTGTTGCGACG
>JAGBLC010000111.1 GCA_017635615.1 Prevotella sp. | reverse complement strand
GTCGGGCATTCCCTCGTCGAACGAAGTGGCGAAATAGGTTGTCTGGGCTTGCACCGAAGTTGTTGCGAGGAGTGCAGCCGTGAAAAGAGAAGATAGATGTTTAAACATAATCGTAAGGTTTTTAATGAATAAATGCTGTTGAAAAGATAGTCATTAAAAACCAGACGACAACAGGCAAAGGCCCTGTTTTTCGGGGCTGTCAGTTTTTGTCTATATTTTTTTTGCGGGCGGAAACGCCGTTCCGCCCCTACAATATTCTCTACTATATCTTTCGGACGAAGTCGTCGAGCGATTCACCTCGTGAGAGCCCGAGCTTCTTGCGGAGCCGGTAGCGGTTGGAGTTGACGGAGTCGGCGGTGATGGAGAGCATCTCGGCAATCTGCTTCGCGCGCATACCTATTCTTATATAGGCGCAGAGGCGTAGGTCGTTCTCAGTGAGTTCGGGCGATGCCTCCTTGAGCTTGTTGAAGAAGTCGGGATGGACGGCATCGAAGTGGAGCCGGAATCGCGACCACTCGTCGTCGTTCTTCAGCGAGTCGCCAATGACGGCGTTCACCTCGCGTACGAACTCGCGTGGCACTTTGCCGTCGTCGCTGTAGCGGGTGGTTATCTCGCTGAGCTGCTTGAGCACCTCGTTCTTGTTGGTCAGCAACAGTGTCGAGGAGGATATCTCGCGGTCTTTCTTCTGGATGTCGTCTTCGTAGTTCTTCAGGTTCATCGAGTAGATGATGGCCTCCTGTTCCAGCGATTTCTGCAGCTCGCGGTTCTCCATCTTGTGCATGCGGTTGCGCTGGAAGACGTAGACAAGGAGCGCGCCGCCGCCGATGAGGATGGTGAGACCGAGGAGTGCAAGCACCCAGAGCCTGCGACGGTTGAGCTCGGCCTCCTGCTGCAGGAGCCTGATCTGGTCGTCTTGCCGGGCAATGGCCTCGCGGGCTTGTGCCTTGGGTATCTCGTTTTTGAGAATCTCCTCCTGCTGCATCCGGTATTTCCTGTTGTAGAGTTCGAGGTAGCGGTATGCTTCGTCGCGATGCCCGAGTTTCTCGTGGGTTTGCCAGAGCAGTCGGTAGATGCCGAGCATGAGGTATTCGTCGCGCAGCTCGTCGCTATGTTGCTGCAGGGCGTTGAGCTCGTCGAGCGTTTCCTCGTAGCGTCCCTGCTCGTAGCGTATGGTGGCATGGTTGAGGGCTATCATGGCGTGGAAGATGACGTTGCCGGGCGAGAAGCGTTGCAGCATCTTGAAGGCCTCCTCGCTGTAGGCCTCTGCCTCGTTGGCCCGTCCGCGCTTGAGGAGCAGTTCGTTGAGGTTGATATAGGCCTGAAGGGTCATGCCCCAGTCTTTGTTGCCTGTCTCTATGGCCTTCTTGTAGAGGGCGATGCTCTCATTGTCGTCGGGATTCAGGACGGCCTGGTAGAAGTAGATGCGGTTGAGCTGGAAGCCGGCCTTCTGGTAGTTGTCGCGTGCCAGGTCGAGCAGGGTTGTGGCTTCGTCGTCGCTGCTGATCTCGTGGAAGAGCTGCACCAGGAGCAGGTAGCTGTTGCCGAGGAAGTAGTGGTCTTGATATTTCTCGAAGATGGGTATGGCAGCCTTCGCCTCGTTGTAGCACTTGAAATATTGTCCGAGGCGGTCGTAGTTGCCAGCCAGCTGGTAGCGTATGCAGGCGGCATCGTAGTCGTAGGTCTCGTTGTCGTTCATCTTCAGCGCTTTCTCCAAAAGAGGGATACACTGCGATGGCTGGGCACTCATCTGCGTGGAGCGCACACGCCAGTAGATGGCCCTGACCTGTAGCTGCTTGTTGCCCTCTTTCCGGGCAATACTGTCTATCTGGTCGAGCCAATGGGGGTCGATGCTCTGCCGCTCAATGGCGAAGTCGGCCTGGTTGAGCCGCATGGCTATCTCGTCGAAAGCCTTGTTGATGGGCTTGAAGTGGTAGGCATAATCAGCTTTTGCTGTCCCGACAAGAATCAGGACAGCAAAAAGAAAAATCAGTAGTCTACGCAATATCATGGTTGCGTTACTCTTCAGAGAAATCTTCCTTGCCCACACCGCACAGGGGGCATACCCAGTCGGCGGGGAGGTCTTCGAAGGCTGTGCCGGGGGCAATGCCGTTGTCAGGATCGCCTACTGCGGGGTCGTAGACGTAGCCGCAAGTGTCGCAAACATACTTTTTCATTTTTTCTTGTTCCTTTCTTTTTTAGGGGTTAATACGTTATTTTCGTTCACTCAGAATCTTCTCTACCTTATTAATAATAGTAGACGGCTCGATGCCGTAGAGGCAGGCATAGTCGCCACGGTGGCACGGCTTGTTGCCGTAGATGCTGCACGGACGGCAGGGAAGGTCGGTCTGCACGGCGTTCTCCTCCTTCTGTCCGAAACCCATGAAGCCGGCGTAAGGGTGGGTGGCGCCCCAGATGCTCACCACGGGGATGCCGACGAGCGATGCCAGGTGCATGTTGGCGCTGTCCATCGAGATCATCACGTCAAGACGACTCATCGCATCGAGTTCTTCCTTCAGCCCGTTGCATTGAGCCGAGGCATTCGTGCATTGAGGGTAGCGGTTGCACCATTGCGAAAAGACTTCCATCTCACGCTTTCCACCTCCGAAGAGCAGAATCCGACAGTCGGGATGCAGCTCGCACAGCTGGCTCACCACTTGTTCCATCCGCTCGCGTGGATAAATCTTGCCGCGGTGGGCTGCAAAGGGAGCGAGACCAATGGAGGCCCCCCTCTTATCCCCCCAAAGGGGGGAGGATTCAGCTGCGCCCTGCCCTTGTGTCTGCCCATTGGGAGCTTTCCCCCTTCGGGGGGATAAGAGGGGACGGGGGAGCAATTCTTCCCCCCTTCGGGGGGATAAGAGGGGGGTTATCGGGTACCCCAGCTTGCGGAATACCTCGCAATAGTTCTCGATGGCCGTGGGCTGCTGTTCCAAGACCTTGTTGTTCTTCGCCACCAGTCGGCGTTTGCCCATGCGGTGCTTGTCGATATGCTCTACCCGGAAACGCCCGAGATTGAAGCGCAGACGCAGATAGTCCGACCGCAATACGTTGTGAAGGTCGGCAATAGCCGTGAAATGCTTCGCCGCCAGACGGCGATAGAGCGCGTTGAGCCCCTTCACACCATGGTACTCATCCTGTAGGTTCGCCTCCATGAAGCTGACGTTGGGAGCCAGCTCGTCGAATAGCGGACGGGCGAAACCACGGCTGAGCATGGTGAAGTGGACTTCGGGATATTGCTCTGCCAACGCCTTTACTACTGGCACCGTCATCGCTACGTCGCCCAGGGCTGAGAACCTGATGATGAGAATATGTTCTTTCTTCATCTGATCTTGTCTACTTGTCTGTAGGACGCGACACGTCGCGCCACTGCTACTTGCTATACAATACCGGATTGGTGGCCGGGTCGTTGTACATCTTCATCTGGCGGTACACCTTCATATACTTGCGGCCTGCCTCGATATCCTCCAGCAGCTGGTCGATGGCCGTACTCAAGTCTACCTGTTGCTCTAAGAGCACGCCGAGCTTGGCCTGGCACTTGGCGCGATGATCTGCCGACGCGTCGGGGCGTTCTGCCTGTTCGCGCATGTGGTATATCTTCAGGGCGAGGATGCTCAGCCGGTCGACGGCCCAGGCAGGGCTCTCGGTGTTGATGCGGGCGTCGGGCAGCACCCTGACATCGGCGTATTTCTCGCGGAAGTAGGTGTCTATCTGTTCCACCAGGTCGGTACGGTCTTGGTTGCTCTTGTCGATGCGGCGCTTCAGCACGAGTGCCTCGGCAGGGTCTATTTGCGGGTCGCGGATGATGTCCTCGAAGTGCCACTGTACGGTATCTATCCAGCATTTCAGGTAGAGACGGTTCTCGATGCTCCCCTCTGGATAGGGGTTGTTGATGGGCGTGTCAATGTTGTCCGTCAGGTGATAGTCGTTGATGGCCTGAACGAAGATGGGGTTGCTCAATTGTGTAAAAGTCATGGTTATTTTCGATTTACGTATTTACGATTTACTTTTTAGATAAACAATTTATGCTTGCAAATATAGATATTTATTTTGAAACACACAACATTTTTCGGAAAAACGTGCAATTTATTGCACACAAGAGGGTGGTATGTGCATAGAAAAACACTTTTTTTATAAAAAAATTTGCACAAACCAATAAAAATTCGTTCCTTTGCACCCGCAAAACAGCCATTAGCGTGTTTGCCGCTTTTTTTTGGGGCAGACATCTGAGGCATTGGTAAGAAGATTAGTATTAACATCAAAAATTACAGAATTATGTCAGAAATTGAAGCAAAAGTAAAGGCTATTATTGTTGATAAACTCGGTGTAGACGAATCAGAAGTGAAGAACGAGGCAAGCTTTACCAACGATCTGGGAGCCGACTCTCTCGACACCGTAGAGCTCATCATGGAGTTTGAAAAGCAGTTCGACGTGCAGATTCCCGACGACAAGGCAGAGACCATCGGTACTGTAGGCGACGCTATCAAGTATATCGAAGAGAATATTAAATAAGATATAGCTTTATTGAAGATTGAGAATCGGCGACCGTAGCAGATAAAGTGATTGTCGCGATTCTCAATCTTTAGTTTTTTGTTTTTCCCCTTTAAAACAATAGCATGGAATTAAAAAGAGTAGTTGTGACAGGCTTAGGAGCCGTTACACCTGTGGGCAACACACCCGAAGAGGCGTGGAAAAACCTCGTGGCAGGTGTCAGCGGAGCTGCGCCCATTACACAGTTTGACAGCTCTTTGTGCAAGACACATTTCGCCTGCGAGGTGAAAAACCTCAACGTGGGCGACTATATCGACCGAAAGGAGGCTCGCAAGATCGACCGCTACACGCAGCTGGCCATCATCAGTGCCATACAGGGTGTCAAAGATAGCGCTATCGATCTCGACAACGTCGACAAAAACCGTATCGGTGTAATCTACGGCGTCGGGATCGGAGGCATCCGCACATTCGAGGACGAGGTGGTTTACTACGGGCAGCACATCGAGCAAGGACCGCGCTTCAGTCCCTTCTTCATACCCAAGATGATTGGTGATATCGCGTCCGGACACATCTCCATACACTTCGGATTCCACGGGCCCAACTATACGACGACCAGCGCCTGCGCCTCGTCGACCAACGCTCTGGCTGATGCCTTCAACCAGATTCGCCTGGGAAAGGCCAATATCATCGTGGCCGGTGGAGCCGAGAGCGCCATCTGCATGTGCGGCGTGGGAGGCTTCAACGCCATGAAGGCGCTCTCCACTCGCAACGATGAGCCCGAAAAGGCCAGCCGCCCGTTCAGCGCCAGCCGCGACGGATTCGTCATGGCCGAAGGTGCCGGATGTCTTATCCTCGAAGAGCTGGAACACGCCAAGGCGCGTGGCGCCAAGATCTATGCCGAGATGGTCGGCGAGGGAATGAGTGGCGACGCTTACCACATCACCGCATCCCATCCGGAAGGCTTGGGAGCCAAACTCGTCATGGAGGCCGCACTGCGCGACGCTCAGATGAAGCCCGAGGACATCGACTATATCAATGTCCACGGCACATCGACACATGTCGGCGACATCTCAGAGGCCAAGGCCATCAAGGAAGTATTCGGCGACGCTGCCTACAAGCTCAACATCTCTTCCACCAAGTCGATGACCGGACATCTCCTCGGGGCTGCCGGCGCCGTAGAGGCCATGGTCAGCGTTCTTTCGGTGAAGAACGACATCGTACCGCCAACCATCAACCACGACGAGAGCGATAAGGACGAGGAAATCGACTATAACCTGAATTTCACGTTCAACAAGGCACAGAAGCGACTGGTGCGTGCTGCCATGAGCAACACCTTCGGCTTCGGTGGCCATAACGCATGCGTCATCTTCAAGAAGTATGAGGATTAACGAGCTGGTTCAACGTCTGAAGCTCCCTTTCCGAAAGGAGAAGGAGCTTTATTCGTGTCTGTATCATATCATCGGATTCTACCCACGCAATATCGCCTACTACAAGCAGGCGCTGCTACACAAAAGCATGGGAAAGCGAAACGAGAACGGAAGGCTCGTCAACAACGAGCGACTCGAGTTCCTCGGAGATGCCATGCTCGATGCCGTAGTGGGCGACATCGTTTTCCGACGATTCGACGGCAAGGGCGAGGGATTCCTCACCAACACACGCAGCAAGGTGGTACAGCGGGAGACGCTCAACCGGCTCGCCGTGGAGATGGGCCTCACCGAACTGATACAGCAGCACAGCAGCAATTCGTCGCACAACAGCTATATCGGAGGCAATGCCTTCGAAGCGCTCGTCGGTGCCATCTACCTCGACCAAGGCTATCAGGCATGCATGCGATTCATGGAAAAACGCGTGCTCACCGACAATATCAACCTCGACCGAGTGGCCTACAAAGAGGTCAACTTCAAGAGCAAGCTCATAGAGTGGAGCCAGAAACATCGCGTACAGCTCGAGTTCAGGCTCATCTCACAAGATAAGGACAGGCAGGGCAGCCCCGTCTTCCTCACTACCGTCTTCCTCGAAGGCGTACAAGGCGAAACGGCCAAGGGATTCTCCAAGAAGGAGAGTCACCAGCTCGCTGCCAAAGCCACACTCCAGCAGCTCAAGAAGAAACCGCAGTTTATCGATGCCGTCCTCGCTGCTAAGTCAGACAGGATGAACGAGGCACGAGCCAAGGCCGATGCCGACGCGCTCAAACGGAAGGAGAAGGAAGAGCAGCGCGCCAAGAGCGAGGAAGAAAAGAAAGATGAGAGCTATCTCCGCGAGACACGAAGAGTCATCGAAGAGAGCCAGAAGCAACGCCAAGCCAAGCTCTCCGGCACCGACAACGACGAATTCGACCTCTCCGACATACAGCACGACTTCCGACAGCCCACACGCGAGGACATCATCGCCGCCGCCGAGCAGGCCGCCTTCCAAGGGGCCGAGTAACCCCTACTTCAGCCTGCCGCTATATCCTACCTCAGGTTCAGTATGCCGCTATATCATAGCGGCCTCACCTCAAAAAAATCTCCTACCTCAGGTTCAGTATGCCGCTATATCATAGCGGCCTCACCTCAAAAACAATCAACCACTATGCAACAGCCCCTTCTTATCTACAACACGCTCCACCGCCAGAAAGAGCGCTTCCAGCCCATCAACCCCCCACACGTCGGCATGTACGTCTGCGGCCCCACCGTCTATGGCGACCCCCATCTGGGGCATGCCCGTCCGGCTATCACCTTCGATATCCTTTTCCGCTACCTCAAGCATCTCGGCTATAAGGTGCGCTACGTCCGCAACATCACCGATGTAGGCCATCTCGAACATGATGCCGACGAGGGCGACGACAAGATAGCCAAGAAGGCACGCCTCGAGGAGCTCGAGCCCATGGAGGTGGCGCAGTACTACACCAACCGCTACCACCAGGCTATGGACGCCCTCAACGTCCTGCCACCCAGCATCGAGCCACACGCCACAGGGCATATCATCGAGCAGCAGCAGCTCGTCAAGCAGATCCTCGACAATGGCTTCGCCTACGTCTCCAACGGCTCCGTCTATTTCGATATCGAGAAATACAATCAGAAATACCACTACGGAAAACTCTCCGGACGAAACCTCGACGATGTCATCAACAACTCGCGCCAGCTCGATGGAGTAGGCGAGAAGCACAACCAGGTAGACTTCGCCCTCTGGAAGAAAGCACAGCCCGAACACATCATGCGGTGGCCCAGCCAGTGGAGCGAAGGATTCCCAGGATGGCACTGCGAGTGCACGGCCATGGGGCGCAAATACCTCGGCGACCACTTCGACATACACGGCGGAGGCATGGACCTCGTCTTCCCGCATCACGAATGTGAGATAGCACAGGCAACGGCCTCACAGGGCGACGACATGGTCAAGTACTGGATGCACAACAACATGATCACCATCAACGGACAGAAGATGGGGAAGTCGCTCGGCAACTTCATCACACTGGAGCAGTTCTTCACCGGCAACCACGAGTTGCTGACGAAGGCTTACAGCCCCATGACCATCCGCTTCTTCATCCTTTCAGCACACTACCGCAGCACGGTCGACTTCTCCGACGAGGCTCTGCAGGCCAGTGAGAAGGGGTTGGAGCGACTGATGAACGCACTCAGCGACCTCGACCGCGTTCCGCTCAGCGACAAGTGCGATGCGCAGACGGAGCAGTTCGTCAAGTCGCTGCGCCAGCGCCTCTACGACGATATGAACGACGACCTGCAGTCGCAGATGGTCATCAGCCACCTGTTTGAGGCTTGTCGAGTGGTGAACACCCTGCTCGACCACAAGGCGCAGATATGCAAAGAGTGTCTGGAAGAGCTTGCCTCGACAATGAGGCTCTTCGCCATCGACCTCTTGGGGCTCAAGCCCGCCACCGCACAAGGCGCTGCCAGCGAGGCGCGCGAGGAAGCCTTTGGCAAGGTCGTCGATATGGTGCTCGACCTGCGTGCCAAGGCGAAGGCTGCCAAGGACTGGGCCACGAGCGACAAGATTCGCGATGAGCTGGCTGCCGCTGGTTTCGAGGTGAAAGATACCAAAGACGGCGTCACCTGGAAACTCAACAAGTAGTCGTTCTCTGCTTCATTCCTAAACAAGGAATGTCTACAATTTCATCCTACGCCAGATGAAGCGTGGCAGACAGCGCCAAAGGGGTGTCAGAATGCGGTACTTCCAGTCGATGACGCGTACGTGCTTCCGATGGTTGATGGCATAGACAATCTCCTGTGCCACTCTTTCCGGACGAAGCATCATCGGATAGCGATAGTCACCACTCAGCAGAGCCGTATCGACAAAGCCCGGACGGATGTCGGTGATGCGGATGTCGAGACGACGGCTGTGAGCTTGTTGCTCCAACGCCTCTAAGTAGACATTCTGCATCGCTTTCGTGGCAGAATAGGATGGCGCAGGGCCCAAACCCTTCGTGCCGGCAATCGAAGTGATGGCTGCTATGTGGCCATAACCCTGACGGGCGAAATAGCGGTAAGCCTCGCCCACCATCCGCGTAAAGCCTACACCGTTGGTCTGCACCGTAGAGAGTTCGATGTCTTCATGCAGCTCGCGGTTCTGCTTACCTATCCCAGAGGCATAGAAGAAAAGGTCCATGCCGCCTGTCTTGCTGATGAGGCGCTGCAGGGACGCGGTAGCATCCTCACGCGTCACGTCGATAGCCTCTACTGCCGCGGCTCCTATGTCTTGCATCCGTTCGGTGCGACGCGCTCCGACACCTATTGTCCACCCCTGCTCGACCAGCAGGCGTGCCACCTCGCGCCCGATGCCCGAGGAAGCTCCTACGACGATAGCTTTCTTTCCTTGTTCCATTTTACTGCCCCTTTTATTTGTGAACACACT
>JAGBLC010000110.1 GCA_017635615.1 Prevotella sp. | reverse complement strand
CACGGGGGCGAAGGCGATGGCACTGTTGCCCTCGCTGCTGGCCAGGCCCTTCGTCTCGATGGCTCCGTAGTGGAAGCGTTCCTGCGGCGACGTGCCGCCGTCGATGGCGTGGGCATAGAAAGCGAAGTGGCTCGTTCCGATGGGCACCTTCACCTGGCAGGCTACGGAATAGTCGTTATCGGTGGCCAGGTTTAGGATGCGTCCATTCGTGTTGCGCAGGTAGGCTATCTCGCCGCGGTGGTGCGACTGCGGGCCGGGCATGGCGTCGAAGGCAAGCAGGTAGATGTCGTCGAGGCCGCGGAAGGTTTCTACCGTACCGTTCTCCTGCACCACCTCGGCCGTCATGCGCGTCTGGGCGGTGTCGCCGATGATGCGCTGCGGCATGGCGAACGTGAAGTTCATGTCTACATAGTTGACCACGTCGTCGCCGGCGGCATCGTCGTCGCTGCACGAAGCGAGCATGGAGGCCGCGAGGAGCGCACCGGCCAACATAGAGAGTTGATGTTTTCTATACCTTGTCATATCTTGTTTTTTCTTTTTTGTCTGTATATGTAGGGGAAAAGGGGTTCTGCAGCTGTCTACTTACGGAAGATGAGGCCGTCGGTCCAGTCGAGGTCGGAGCTGACGGTGAGCTCGTTGTCGTGCAGGCGGATGACGCCGTTGTCGTCGATCCATCCCTTGATGATCTTCAGCTGTCCGGCGCGCAGCGGATGGCGCACGCCGATGGTGGTGCGTGTGATGGTGCCGGAGGCCATCGTCACGTAGCAGTCGTAGTACCACACGGCCTGTCCGCAGTCGTCGTAGCGGAAGGTGGGCTCGTCGACATCCTCACGCTGGCGCGTAGGATAGACAGGTTCGCGCGAGGGCATGCTGACGGCGCAGTAGCACAGCCAGTCGGTATTGTGGAGCGACACCTTGTCGGCGCGCACGTAATAGTCGTTGTCGGGGTAGGAGTAGACGCTGTCGCAAACGGAGAAGGCGTCGGCAAATCCTGTGGTGTAGATGCGCACGTCGGTGAACTCGGTGGTGCGCGGATAGTGCGGGTCGAGGACGATGGCGGCGGCACTGTTGACGATATAGAGCGGCATGTCGTAGCGCTGCTCGCCGTAGGTGATGTCCGTCAGCTGGCGCCGGCCGGCGAAGAGGCCGGTATGCTGTGAGGCCAGCGCCTCTTCGAGCTTCGTCGTCTCGTAGGGCGGCTGCGGCTGCAGCGAGAGCTGTGCCGCGTGGCAGTTGTCGGTATTGAAAAGAGCCACGGCACCGTTGTCGCGCACGTTGGTAACGGCCAGGTGGGTATAGTCGAAGATAGGCATGAAGATGTCGAACGAGCGCTCTGTGGCATTCATCTCGGTGGGCATCGTGCCCGTGAGGGGCAGGGTGAGCGTCAGCTCGGGCAGGGCGTAGAAGTCGAGGGTGATGTCACGGCCGTAGTCGGCGAACACGTCCTTGAGATGCTCGCGCAGGTCGTCGCCGATGGCTGTCTCGTCGCCCAATACACGTGCTATCTCCCTGTTCTCGTTGGTCACGAGGTGATGGCGATAGGTGCCTTTCATGTCAACGTCGCAGTCGCTCAGGTCTTCATCGATGCTGCTGCACGAGGTCTGCGCGATAGCGGTTGCGAGGCATGCTATGCCCGTCAAGAGATGGTTCTTCCAGTGCTTCATTTCTTTCTTACGTTTTTTATTTGTTCTGTCGCCGCTGTCGTTACTGACTCACCTCTTTTTAAATATGTTCGCGTACGCGCATACAAAAAGGAGCGGACATCGATGGTGATGTCTGCTCCCCCCTACGTTGGTTTGACTGTATGATTATTGATTTACGAATTCCTGTATTCTTACCACTTTGACATACGGGAAAGGAATGGATTTCAGGACACTCAGATGCTGCGTCTCATCTTGCCGTGTTATATGGTGTGCGCCAATGTTCGTTGAGAATTTTTTCTATGGCCTCGCCGTTCAGATCGCCTTTTTCCCAAAGACGGTCAGCCTCTTGCTGCACTTGCTTGGCATAGAAATCGGCTAACACTTCCTTCAAGTCAGACATCATCTGTTCACTCTCACTGTAGCGGAACATCTCTAAAAGATGTAACTGTATAGGATTGATAGTTCTGATGGTTTCCATATCTTTTACTTTTTAGTATTTACAGTGCAAAGATACAAACAACGGACGAGATGACCAAACTTTTTCTGGAAAAACTGGTCTTTACCCGCTGTTCCTTTCGTGGGGGGGTGAGTCAATAAGTCAAAGAGCGAATGCTTTTTATTAGCTGGGGTTGAAAAGCGCAGGGACGCCCCACACGGCGCGTGCAGCGCCCCTGCGTATGATTAGATGGTTACTCGCTTCCCTATTGGTTTACACCGATAGGGGAGAAGGTGTTAAGACGATTAGTTGTCACCACCGAGATCAACAACGAACTCAATACCGGGACGCCATTCGATATCGACGCTCAGGCCGAAGCTGATCTGTGCAGAGCGCAGGTCGGGCACGGTCACGTAAGCGTTCTTCAGTGCGTCTTCGGTGAGATTGAACTTAGCCTTGGTCACGTAGTCCTGGATGAAGATACGGGAGACCTTCTGCGAAGCTCCGTTTGCATCCAGTGGGGGAACCTGATAATACTCATCCCAAGCATCGTCACTTAACTGATTGTCGTTAGTGAGCTGGAGCTTACCGATGAGATAGAAGGTACCATCCCTGCGAACCATGTTATCGCGACCCCAGAAGCTGTCGCCATTGTTCTTGAACTCAAGAGCTACGCGCACCTCGTCAGTCTGAGTAGCGGCAGTGCTGAAGTTGTCGAGAACGGCTGTGTAGTTGGGTGTAGCCGTTGCACCAGCTGACTTAGGAGCTGCAATGCCGTTACCACCACCGACAGCGTTGTCGTAGATAACATTCACAAACTCATTGGCCTTGGGCAAGAACTCCCAGTTGGCAGCAGCAGGCTGTCCACCGACGAGCACACCGGTAAGGGTGATGTCCAGGTCGCCAACAGCAACTGTCAGAGGATCTTCTCCAGGATAGAAAGCAGCAGTATTGTCCTCATACTGAGTCACGCCTGCCTTCACGCCGAGTGTCGACTCGAGCAGAGCCACACCATAGTTGATGTTCTGGCCAAGGGCAGCAGCACGTGTGCTGGAGGTAACCTTGCTGTTAGCAATCCAACCAGTGTTCCATTTGCTGTTGTCATCCCAGTTGTCGCGACCGTTGGGATAGTCGGTGTTCTTCTTCTCCACGTCGGATGTACGAATCCAGCTGTTGCAGCGGTACATGATTTCTGCGGGATACATGTACTCTTCGGTGTTGATAGCTTTCGTCGAGTCGGTCACACGCTTGGTCGTGTTGTTCTCAAACTTCTTGTTGGTAGCATCCCAAGAGATGATGGCTGCACCGTAAGGCAGATGGAAGGTAGTGACGGGGAATTTTGCGAGGTCGGTAGCCACAACATTTCCGAAAGCTGCACTCCATGTAGCTGCGTTGGTGATTCCATTCACAGCATAGTTGTAAGCAGCACTTTGAGCATTTGCCAGTGTCTGATAGCCTGTGAGGGAGGTGTCATGTGTACAGAAGTTTCCGATACGAGTCATGATCATCTGGCTCAACTGCTGAGCAATATACTCTGCGAACGAAGTCGGTTCAGCATGAGCAACAGCATCCATAGCTGCATAGATGTCGCTCAGCATGTAGAGAATAGCAGGGCCGGAACCAGCACGGTACTCGTTCGTGTTAACCGATGTGAACGAAGCGTACATCTTGCCGAGGATTTCCTCTAACGGTGTGAGCTGGACATCGTTGCTTTCAATATCATCCAAATTCATCAGATACTGGTTACCCAGATCCTCCCAACTCACGACAAGAGCCTGTGAGTGGTCGGTCCAGCCGGGGTATCTGGCAGTGATTTCTTCCTCTGTAGCATTCGGGAATTCGGCCAATATAGCAGAAAGTGCAACACTTGAAGTTGTATGAGCTACGCAGGTCATGACGTAACAGAGATACTGAGCCGTCTGGTGGCACTGTTCCACTTTGCCATCAATACGCTTCACGAGGT
This sequence comes from Prevotella sp., assembly GCA_017635615.1. GTDB lineage: Bacteria > Bacteroidota > Bacteroidia > Bacteroidales > Bacteroidaceae > Prevotella. The sequence continues at coordinate 738 of JAGBLC010000110.1, read as the reverse complement.
CGAACTCGAAGGCGTTGGCCTTATTTCCAGTGGTCTTGTACTCAATTGCTCCGTTGTCGGCTTTTGTGGCCTCATCGGTGGTAGTTGGCGTAGGAGCATGTCCGTAGAAGAGCATGGCGTTGGTCTCCACAGGCAGACCGAGCTCGAGGATACGGTTCGAAGTGGTGTTGTCGTTGGTCACGGCACCAGCGGCCAGCAGATTGGGGAAGTCGTAGCGCTTGGCGGCGTCAGCGGCGGCTGCAGTAGCATCGACGAAGTTCTTGCTGGTGTTCTTGTAGGCCAAGAGGATGGCATCGTTCAAGCCGCGGAAGTTAGCGCCGTTGAACTGCACGGTGGTGGCAGCCGAACGGGTACCCAAGTCGTTGGTGGCGACGTTGAAGATGAAGTCCACGCCCACTTCATTAGTCTCCGGGTTGAAGTTGGGGTTGTCCACCAACGCGTCGTCAGAAGAGCAAGCGTTGAATGAGAGGGTCATGGCTCCCATCATTCCGAAAAACATTAATTTTTTCATTCTTCTTTTTGTTTAAGAGTTAATACTAAAGTTGATTTCAATATTTTCACTGTTGTTAATTCTGTCTGTTTCTTTTACTTTTGCTTTAACATTTCGACATGCCCGATGTGTAAAGATAAAATCCCGTCATAAGGGAAGAAAATCTTTTTGACGGAATAATAAGGGAAAAATTAAGGAAAAATAACGTGAAAAATACGGATAAAACAAAGGTCGAATTAAGTTAAATT
>JAGBLC010000109.1 GCA_017635615.1 Prevotella sp. | reverse complement strand
GTGGAATTCTTTGAGAATGTGCCAGATATACTCCGAAAGATAAAGACCATCCAGGATGTCGGCCTTGGCTATATCAAGCTGGGGCAACCTTCCACGACACTCTCCGGCGGCGAGAGCCAGCGCGTGAAGCTGGCCACCGAACTGAGCAAGAAGGACACGGGCAAGACGCTCTATATCCTCGACGAGCCTACCACAGGACTGCACTTCGACGACATCCGTACGCTCATGGATGTGCTGCACAAATTGGTTGACAGGGGCAACACCGTCATCGTCATCGAGCACAACCTCGATGTCATCATGCAGGCCGACCATATCATCGACATGGGGCCGGAAGGCGGGCGCAATGGTGGTCAGGTGTTGTCAACGGGAACACCCGAAGAGGTGGCCGAGAGCAAGCTCGGCTATACGCCCCGCTTCCTCAAGCGCGAATCGCAGGAACTTCACTTGCGTAATTCGTGAAGTCCGCGGTCTGTTTGTTAATTATTCGTAGTCGTCGACGACAGCGTTGATGAAGTCCATCATCGGCTTGCCCACGCGCATCACCCTGGCCATCTCGCTGAGCCAGTTGTCTTGTTCAAAGAAGCTGTCGTCGACGTGTCGCCAGCAGCAGTAGTCCTTCATGCGCAGATACTGGATATGCTCGTAGTCGCGCGGGAAACCGGCAGGTGCCGACTTCAGGTGCACGATGCCGAAGCCCTTGGGCAGTCCCATGTCGTATTCGCCGCCCTCCTCGTCGGTTTTCTTCGCTTTGGCAACGTCGTCTGGACGGCCGAACAGACTGACAAAGCGTCTGTTTTCCACCATTTTGCGCCAATCGTCGATGCGCGACATAATCTCGTTGCGGCAAGCCGTGAGGATATTCGTCGGTAGCCAGTAGGTGCCTACGCAGAGCATGCAGTGGCCGGGTTCGAGGTGGATGTAGTAGCCTCCGTGGAGCGATTTCTTCCCGTGTGCGGCGATGTAGGCCCCCAAGTGGCGCTTGTAAGGCGACTTGTCGGGCGAGAAGCGCGTGTCGCGGTTGAAGCGGTAGGTGACATCCTTGATGCTGAGGTGGGCCACCGAGGGGTCGAACTCGGCAATCTTCAGGATGGCCTTTTCGATGTCGGCTTCGAAGTCTTTTCTCACAGCATCATATTCTTTCTTGTTCTCATAGAACCACTCGCGGTTGTTGTTGTGGGCTATTTCCGAGAGGAATTTCAGTATTCGTTGTGCTTGCATAGGGCTTTTTTTGTTTGATAGGGCGGTTAGGGCCGTTTTTTTTTGATTGTTATTGTCGTTAGTAACGTTATTGACGTTAGTAACGTTATTAACGTTATTGACGATGGGGACGACAGAATCGTCAGAGACGAGTTATAGCTTTTTGGGGCATATCTGCTCGAAGGGGCATTCCTCGCATCGGGGTTTGCGGCTCTGGCAGATATAGCGGCCGTGAAGCAGAAGCCAGTGGTGGGCATCGGCCCGGTCGGCTTCCGGGATGTTGCGGCGCAGCTCCATCTCCACCTTATAGGGTGTGTTGGCCGTCGACGGCACCAATCCCAAGCGGTGGCTGACGCGAAAGACGTGGGTGTCGACGGCGATGGCCGACTGTCCGAAGCCTACTGCCTGCACCACGTTGGCCGTCTTACGGCCTACGCCTGGCAGCCGGACCAGCTGGCTCATCTCCTGCGGCACTTCGCCGCCATATTCTTCGACGAGCATCTTCGAGAGTGCCACAAGATGTTGCGCCTTCGCGTTAGGGTAGCTCACGCTGCGGATGAATCCGAGCAGGTCGTCTTCTGTCGCCTGTGCCATCGAGCGGGCGTCAGGATAGTGGGCAAAGAGCGCCGGAGTCACCATGTTGATGCGCTTGTCGGTGCATTGCGCGCTCAGCACGGTGGCCACCAACAACTGGAAGACGGAGCCAAACTCCAGCTCTGTCGTCACGTGGGGCATCTTTTCGCGGTAGTGGTTCAGTATGGCTTCGTAGCGTTGTTTCCTGGTTGTACGCATAGCTTCTACTAATGGTTGCGATGTGGTTTGTTAATCAGTTGGATTCTAACTGATTAAGGGTTAAGCGTTACAACAAGAGGTTGAACCAGGGCACGGAGCGTTTGTTCAGAGCGTAGCTTCCATTCGTCGAACGTCCGGACATCGTTCTTGCTCCATGCCGAGCCGAAGTAGTAGGTATAGTGTGTGCCGGGCTGATAGTCGGTGATTCCCACAGCATGTCCGGCAATGCCATTTTGTCGCGGCGTGTCGAGCAGCCGGCGCGTTTCGCTGACACCCTCGGGGAAGAGTGCTCCTACGTATATTTGGAAATTCTGTCCTGCGGGATTGTCTGTCGGGTCGGCATAGAGTACCATGTTCTCGCCCAGGTAGACGTCGTCCAGCTCTTCCTCGTGCAGCACAACGCCCATCGCCAGTCGCTCCGTCTGTTGCAGACCATCGTACCAGACGGTACAGCGGTTGTAGTTCTGGCCTTTGTCGAGTGATATGATGCGATGCTCCACGACACCTTCCTGCCCGCGGATGGTGGCAGGATTGTACGTCACGCTCACGGTGAAGCGGAGCGGTCCGTTGTCGCATATCTGGTAGTCGCTGTAGCAATAGGGCATGATGAGCCGTTCGCCGTCCATCAGAGCGGGTGCACCACCTCCGAGCGATGGCCCCACCTTGTAGCAGTCGAGTCCGCGTCCGTGGTCGTAGTGGTAGGTGGTGAGCTGTTCGGCGAGCAAGGCTTCGTCGGCCTTTCCCTCAGCCTTGAGCTGTTCGATGACGGGATGGTTGGAGAGTTCGGTCTGATAGCGCTTCTCCACCTCCAGTTCGGGCGTGTTCTTCACCCATACGTCCACACCGAAGGCGCGTTCCTTGTTGCGTTGCAGGGCAGGCCCGTAGATGCGGTAGGCCGTGCGGTCGTTCTCCCACGCGATGTCGTCTACGCGCTCGGGATATTGCCTTCCGCTGACGACCGTCTCAAACTCTGACGGGTTGCCCGTCGTGATGGTGAAGACAGCTTTCCCCATCGGTCTGACGGCAGCGTCTATCAGCAGCTGCCCGTCGTAGGTAATCTGGTAGGCCACCTCTTGGCCCAATGCGTTCTTGACGACGAGGCCAGTGCCAGCCTTCACTCCGAGCCGACGATATATTTCCATTGCGTCGGTTCCCACCACTTCTTGACGCTGGATGCGTTCCGGGTTGCTCACGGTGAGGCTCACCCGAGCCTCTTTCTGTTGCGCCGTTGCCGAAAGCGTCAGCAAGGCCAATGTCGATACGATGAATCCTTTCTTTATCATGGGTGCAAATATACGAATAAAAATGTTTTCTCCCAAAAAAATAAAGAAATAATCATCGTTTTCCGTTGTCTTCGCAGGTGGTCAGCGGACAATCTTTTTCTTTCCGTTCACAATCTGAATGCCCTTCGTGCGAGCCGAGCCGACCATCCTGCCGCTGAGGTCGCAGACGGTTGATGGCTTGTGGTTGGCGACTGGTGTGGCTGGTGTGATAGTGGTGGCTGTCGGCGGCAACAGCGCGAGTGCCAGGCGCGCCATATTCTCCATCAGCGAGCATCCGCTCACCATTGCTCCCATCGAGGGAACCTCGTCGGTATTGACGGGTTCGCCCCAGTAGTAGTTGCAGTAGGTGGCGGGATAGCGGTTGAGCAACAGGTTGTTCCACAGCGTGTTGGCGTTCTTCTGCATGAAGCGTACGAAGGTGCGGCGGTAGGCTTCCGATACATCTTCCTCAAGCGCCATATTGACGATGTAGGGAACGGCCACAGCCTTGAAGATGCTCTGGTCCATCGTGCTTCCCTCGTCGCGGAGCAGTCCGCGGTAGGTACAGCGCGAGCTGGAGCAGAGGTAGTTGATCACCTTCACGCCCGTTGTCAGATATTTGTTGTCGCCCGTTATCTTGTACAGCAGCCGGCAGGCTTCGCCGAAGGTGCCTTGTGTATAGGTGAGTGGCGGTTCTTCCACGCGTCCGTCGTTGTTCAGGTTGGTCTTCATCTCGTTGGTCTGCCATTCGTATATCTTGATGGCCGTTTGGAGATACTCCTCGTCGGCATATCGCTGGTAGAGCTTGCAGGCAACGACGCAGCCGGGGCCGTTGGTGCAGGCGTTGCGCTCCATGAAGTCCGACTTCCACGGAAGCCCCCAGAAGCCGTTGTCATCGGTCCATCCGCGTGGCACGATGTAGTTGTCGAACACCGTCCGGGCCGTCTCGGCATACTTCTCTTCGCCCAGTGCATCGGCAATGTGCAGCAGCGTGCAGCATATCCAGCACATATCGTCGGTAAAGTCGTTGTAGAATCCCGTCGGGTCGTTATTGGCGTGACAATAGTTGTTGGCGTGGTTGTCGTACCAGAGGCTCATATATCGCGCATAGTTGGCGGCCAGGTTGGGATTGCTGTCTTTGATGCGCTCGTAGGCATAGACGAGCACGTCCATCGCGTGAGCCTGCTGCCAGTAGATGAAGGTTGTGGCGCTTTCCCGGTTCTGCTGATTGCGCGGTACGGCCCAGAAGGTGCCTCTGGCGGTGTTGAGGAATTGGCGCACCAGCACGCTGTTGAGCGAGTCGGCCCGGGGGGAGAAGTCGCGTTCGATGATGTCGCCCAGTCCGTCGGCACGAGCTTGTGTCGCGAAAGTCGTCAGCACGAGCAAGGTGATGGTGATCAGAGAGGATAGTTTCGTTTTCATTATTGGATGGTTTTGAATTGGTTTGTAGCTGCAAAGATAGCGCATTTCGCCGAAACGACAAAGCTTTTCGCCAAAATTATGAAATAATTGTACATAAAAAGCCCCTTTCACTTTTTGCTTTCAATTTTTTTTCCTACTTTTGCAGCGCACAAGTAGGAGGCGACGTGTCTCACGTCGCAACAGGCAACGCAGAGTATTGCGACGTGAGACACG
>JAGBLC010000108.1 GCA_017635615.1 Prevotella sp. | reverse complement strand
GGAGCTCGCAGCCGACATCCCCGTCGTCTACACCGTGACGGGACGGCTGGCCACCAGCGTCAACCGACTCAACAGCTTCACCTGTCTGCCACTCGGTGTGGAGAGCAACAGCGAGGAATACTGCACCCTCACCTTCACCGGTGTGGACAACCTCTCAACTCTCAACTCTCACCTCTACGATGCCTATCTTGAGACGCTCACTCCCATCAGCGAGGGCATGCAGGTGCGTGTACCCGGACAGACGCAGAACCGCTTCTTCATCGTCTGCGGCACACCGCAGGTAGGAGTCTCCGAGAGCAACATCCAGATCTACGACGAGGGTGGAATGGTTCACGTGCTGTCCACAACGACGGCTCCGCTCACCAGCGTACGGGCCTACGACACAGCCGGACGACTCGTCTACAGCAATGCCCCCAACAAGGCTGAACACACCTTCCGCCTGCCGAAAGGTGTCTACATCATCGAAGGACTGACGGCTCGCGACCGAAAGACCCTGAAACAAAGTATCTATTAAAAAAATGAGGGTGCGTCAAAACTCTGCTAATTGTGGATAGCATTTGGCATTTTGACACACTCTCATTGTCAAAATAATTCAGAAAACTCCCTATGCAGGAGTGGCCTATTTGCAACCAAATCGACTCGCGGCCGCAAATAGCGCGAAAATAAACGTTTTGCATAAACAACTGATGATAAGCCACTTAGCCTCAATATAGGCATTTCTCCCATCCTTCCAGCTTGCGGAGCAGGACCAAAATGCGGCAAATTGGTCACCAATGTGCGTCATATTGGTGGGCAATTTGCCGCATTTTGCATCATGAAATGACGCAGATAGCCCACCAATTTGCCGCGTTTTACATCCAAAAAAGTTATCTCCGCACTCCCAACAGCTGTTTTTCGGTCTCTAAAAGTGCCTTTTCAAACCCTCCCGCGCTGTAGAATGCCCAAAAACATGGCAGGTGTTTTGTCAAAATAATTCACAGTATTTTTATGGTGTTGCGTCCCTACATTTTGATCGACCTATAGTCGCTTGCCAGATAACGACTCAGCCCGATATTGTTAAAAATACATGTTTCGATGGTGATTTGTTTGTCCGTTTGCAAATAAATCACTATCTTTGTTCCCAAATCATTGGTTAGAAACGTTTAGACAGAAACGAAATGGACATCAGACTGCTCTGCACCTTTGGCCTGGGAACAGCCTCAATAGCGGCGCTGGCCGCACCAGAAGAGGAAGGCGGCATCGCCTTGCCTCAAAGACCTAATGTGATTTTTATCGTGGCCGACGACCTGGGATATGGCGACCTGAGCTGCTACGGTATGACACGCATACAGACACCGAACACCGACGCGCTGGCACGTGGCGGACTGCGCTTCACCGATGCCCATGCGGTGGCCGCCACGAGTACGCCGTCGCGCTACTCGCTCCTGACGGGTCACTACAGCTGGCGGCGCAACGACACGCATATCGCTGCTGGCAATGCGGGGATGGTGATCCGTCCTGAACAGTCTACCATTGCGGACATGTTCAAAGAGGCGGGCTACACGACGGGGGCCATCGGGAAGTGGCACTTAGGACTGGGCGACAAGACCGGTACGCAGGACTGGAACGCCGAGGTGACTCCCGGTCCGCGCGATCTCGGTTTCGACTACTCTTACCTGATGGCGGCGACGGCCGACCGCGTGCCTTGTGTGTGGATGGACAACCAGCGCGTGGCCAACCACGATGCCTCGGCGCCTATCTACATCGACTACGACCGACCCTTCGAGGGCGAACCTTTGGGTAAGGATCATCCTGAACTGCTCACGAAGCTGAAGCCGTCGCCCAACCACGGCCACGACCAGGCTATCGTCAACGGTATCTCGCGCATCGGCTACATGAAAGGAGGCGGACGCGCGCTCTGGGAGGACGAGCATCTCGCCGACACACTGACGGCAAAGGCGGTCAGCTTCATCCACGAGCAGCGAGACACCACCTTCTTCCTCTATGTGGGGACGAACGACGTGCACGTGCCACGCTATCCTAACGAGGCTTTCCGCGGCAAGAGCGGCATGGGCCTTCGGGGCGACGCCATCCTGCAGTTCGACTGGACTGTGGGACAAATCGTTGAGGCATTACGCCGCGACGGTCTGTTGGGCAACACACTCCTCATCCTGACGAGCGACAACGGTCCCGTCGTCGACGACGGCTATGCCGACCTGTCTGTCGAGCAGCTGGGCGACCATCGCCCGTGGGGACCTTTCCGCGGCGGCAAATACAGCAGCTTCCAGGCGGGGACAACCATCCCCCTCATCGTCTGCTGGCCGGGAAGGGTGAAGGCTGCTACGACGGATGCCCTCTTCTCACAGATTGACCTCTATGCCTCGCTGGCGCACTTGGTGGGGCAGCCCATTGCCTACGGTGCGGCTCCCGACAGCCGTAACAGTCTGAACGCCCTGATAGGAACGGACAGCATCGGGCGCCACTACATCATCGAGGCCTCGCCCACGACGCTCTCTGTCTACGACGGCACATGGCACTATATCCGCCCCTGCAAGGCTCCCGCCTACAACAAGCTGACAAACATCGAGCTCGGCAATGCCCCACACGAACAGCTGTACAACCTGAAGGAGGACATCGGTGAGCAGCACAACGTGGCAGAACAGTTTCCCAATGTCGTCAGCCGATTGAAAGAAATATTGAATGAAGAAGAAAAGAATGAAGAATGAAGGATATAGAATGATGTAGGAATACATCAACCATCAACCTTCAACCATCAAAAAAAATGCCCATCGCCTCACCTTTCGCCCGTCCGCTATACGTCATGGCCAAGCCAGCAGCAGCCCATTGCAACCTGGCTTGCGACTACTGCTATTATACAGAGAAGGTACACATGTACGGGGGTACGGGAGTACGGGGGTACGAGGGTACGGAGCCGCAGAAGCATGTCATGAGCGACGAGCTGCTGGAGCGGTTCGTCAAGGAGTATATCGAGTCGCAGACCACCAGTGAGGTGCTCTTCACATGGCATGGCGGCGAGCCCCTACTGCGGCCACTCTCCTTCTACCAGCGGGCTGTCGAGCTGCAGCGGCGATATGCACGGGGACGGAGGATAGACAACAGTATCCAAACAAACGGCACACTGCTCACCGACGAATGGTGCCGCTTCCTGCACGACCAGCAATGGCTCGTGGGGGTCTCGATAGACGGGCCGCAGGCGTTCCACGACGCATACCGGCGGACACGACAGGGTGCTCCCTCCTTCACGAAGGTGATGCGTGGCATCGACCTGCTGAACAAGCATCGGGTGGAGTGGAACGCAATGGCTGTCGTCAACAACCTCAATGCCGACGATCCGCTCGACTTCTACCGCTTCTTCAAGCAGATAGGATGCCGATTCATACAGTTTACGCCCATCGTGGAGCGCATCACGACGCATGCCGACGGCCGACATCTCGCAGCGGCCGACGAGGCGGAAGGCCGGCTGGCCGACTTCTCGGTGACACCCGAGCAGTGGGGCAACTTCATCTGCACCATCTTCGATGAGTGGGTGCGGCAGGATGTCGGCGACTACTTCATTCAGCTGTTCGACGCAACGCTGGCCAATTGGATGGGACAGCAGCCGGGCATCTGCACGCTGGCGAGGACCTGCGGTCATGCGGGCGTGATGGAATACAACGGCGATGTCTACTCGTGCGACCACTTCGTTTTCCCACAATACCGCTTGGGCAATATCTATTCAGAAACGCTGACAGAGATGATGTACAGCGAGCGCCAACAGCTGTTCGGACAGCGGAAGGAGACCTCCCTACCCCACCAATGTCGGCAATGTCGCTATCTCTTCGCCTGCCACGGCGAGTGTCCGAAGAACCGCTTCTGCCGAACAGCCGACGGTGAACCGGGGCTTAACTATCTCTGCGCAGGCTACCGCCGCTTCTTCGAGCATGTAGCTCCCTACATGGACTTCATGCGCCATGAGCTGCTCAACCAACGTGCGCCGGCAAACATTATGGAAGAATTGATAATTGATAATTGATAATTAATAATGATATAGTATGAACAACAGAATCAGCATAGGAGGCTCACTACTCCTCAGCGCGATGGGCAGCTTCGCACAGCAGACCCATCGCCCCAACATCGTGTTTATCATGACCGACGACCACACAGCACAGATGATGAGCTGCTACGACCGTCGATATATCGAGACACCTAACCTCGACCGTATCGCCAACGACGGCATACGCTTCACCAACAGCTATGTGGCCAACTCGCTGAGCGGTCCCTCGCGCGCCTGTCTGCTCACCGGTAAGCACAGCCACAAGAATGGCTTTACCGACAACACCAACTGCGTCTTCGATGCTTCGCAGCAGACCTTCCCTGCCCTCTTGCAACAGGCTGGCTACCAGACGGCCCTCTTCGGCAAATGGCACTTAGAGAGTCTGCCACAGGGCTTCGACAAGTGGGAAATCATACCCGGACAAGGCGACTACTACAACCCGGACTTCATCGAGATGGACGGCGACACGGTGCAGGTGAAAGGCTACCTGACCAACATCATCACCGACAAGAGCATCCACTGGATGGAGCACGAACGCGACAAGGCGAAGCCTTTCTGCATCATGATACACCACAAGGCCATCCATCGCAACTGGATGGCCAACACGCCCGAACTCAGGCTCTACGAGGACAAGGTGTTCCCCCTGCCCGACAACTTCTACGACCAGTATGAAGGACGCCGTGCCGCCGCCGAGCAGGAGATGAGCATCATCGAGGACATGGACGTGCTCTACGACCTGAAGATGAACCGCCCCGACAAGACCAGCCGCCTGAAGGAGCGCTACGAGTCGTACTACGGACGGATGAACGCCGAGGAACGGGCTGCCTGGGATGCCTTCTACGAGCCCATCATCCGCGACTTCTACGAGAAGAATCTCACCGGCCGCGAGCTGGCCGAATGGAAATACCAGCGCTACATGCGCGACTACTCGAAGGTGGTGAAGAGTCTTGACGACAACGTGGGACGTGTGCTCGACTACCTCGCCGCCAGCGGACTCGACGACAATACGCTTGTCGTCTACACCTCCGACCAGGGCTTCTACATGGGCGAGCACGGATGGTTCGACAAGCGCTTCATGTACGAAGAGAGTTTCCGCACACCACTCATCATGCGTCTGCCGAAGGGGTTCAGCCGCAAGGGCGACGTCAGCGAGATGGTGCAGAACATCGACTATGCACCCACCTTCCTCGAGCTGGCGGGCATGAAGGTGCCTGCCGACATCCAGGGTGTGTCGCTCGTGCCGCTGCTCGAAGGCAAGCACCCCAAGAAATGGCGCAAGAGCCTCTACTATCATTTCTACGAATATCCTGCCGAGCATGCCGTGAAGCGCCACTACGGTGTCAGCAACGGACGCTACAAGCTCATCCACTTCTACAACGACATCGACGAATGGGAACTCTACGACCTGCAGGCCGACCCGCACGAGATGCACAACATCTACGGCCAGCCGGGCACGGTGAAGATAACCCGAAAGATGCTGAAGGAACTGCACCGACTGCAGAAGCAATACGACGACCCTATCGAATCTAAGCTGTAAGTCGCGATGAAAAGAATCCTAATCCTCCTCGCCCTCTCGCTCGGAAGCTCGTTGGGGCATCTATCCGCTCGGCCCGAAGGTGTGCTTGCCCGAGCAAGAACAGTTATTCCCCAACCTTCTTCCCTCAGCCTCGAAGAAGGGTTCTACCTCCTGCCGAAGGGATGGAAGGCAGAGAAGGCCAAGCACCATCGCGACGGCTCGCTTCCGGAAGAGGCCTACCGGCTGACCGTCACGCCCCGTGGCGTCACCATCACGGCCAGCACCAAGAAGGGATTCTTCTACGGAGAACAGACGCTCCGGCAGCTGCTGCTACAGTCTGACGGAGAACGGCTGCGATGCCTCACCATCGATGATGCACCGCGCTTCGCCTATCGCGGACTGATGCTCGACGTGGTGCGCTACTTCATCCCGAAAGAGCATATCCTGAAGATCATCGACGTCGCCGCAAGCCTCAAGTTGAACAACCTACACCTCCACCTCACCGACGACAACGGATGGCGCATAGAGATCAAGAAATATCCGCGGCTCACCTCCGTTGGAGCATGGCGCGTGGAGCGCAACACCTACTTCCAGAATCGTGAGAACCCGCGCGAGGGCGAGCCGACACCCGTCGGTGGCTTCTACACCCAGCGCGACCTGCGCGACATCGTGGCGTATGCCAAGCAGCGGCATGTCAACATCGTCCCCGAGATAGAGATGCCTGCCCACAGTGTGGCAGCCATTGCTGCCTATCCCGAGATGACCTGCCCCGTGATGGGCAACCGATTCATTGGCGTGCTGCCAGGCATCGGCGGCAAGGATGCCAGCATCATCTATTGCGCCGGCAACGAGCGTGTGTACCGTTTCCTGCAGGACATCCTCGACGAGGTGATAGACATCTTCCCCTCAGAGTATATCCACCTGGGCGGCGATGAGGCAGAGAAGTCGCACTGGAAGGTCTGCCCCCTCTGTCAGCAGCAGATGCAACGAGAGGGCATCGACGACATCGAACAGCTGCAGGGCCGCTTTATGGACCGCATGATCCGGTATCTCAACAGCAAGGGGCGACGGGCTATGGGATGGGATGAGGTTGTCCTCGGTAGTCCGCAAGAAGACATCACCATCTTCGGATGGCAAGGCTACGGACAGGCTTCCATCCGCGATGCCCGCAAGAGTGGGCGCCCCTTCATCCTCACTCCCGCGCGCCAGCTCTACCTCATCCGTTATCAGGGGCCCCAGTGGTTTGAGCCCTACACCTACTTCGGCAACAACACGCTCCACGATGTCTACAGCTACGAACCCGTAGCCGATGACTGGACACCATCTATGGAACATCAGCTGCAAGGCATCCAGGCATCCCTCTGGACTGAGTTCTGCCTATCGCCTTCGGATGTCGACTACCTCTTGTTCCCTCGCTTGATGGCGCTGGCCGACAATGCCTGGCGTGCAAAGGGCACGGCCAACTGGTCACAATTCGTCCAGGCGCTCGATGCCTACCTTCCCTTCTTAGAGGAGCGAGGCATCGGCTATGCCCGTTCGATGTATAACATCAGCCACACCGTGAGCCCCAACGACGGACTCCTCCTTGTCGAACTGGCCTGTGAGCGGCCCGACGTGGAGATACGCTTCACGATGAACGGCGACGAGCCAACAGCCGGTTCGCAACGCTACCAACAGGCCATCCTCACCGATGCAGGCACCACTCTGAAAGCAGCCACCTTCCGCAACGGACAGCAGCAGGGCAAGACACTCACGCTATCCCTCGTCGGCAACAAAGCGACGGGTTGCACCGTGCTGAAAGCGTCGGCCACCAATGGGCTGGCTGACCGACTGACCAACGGTGTGCGCGGCTCTCTGCGTCACTCCGACTTCGAGTGGGCGGGATGGTACGACACCGATGCCGACTTCACGGTAGACCTCGGCGACACGGTTGCCGTCAGTAGCGTCACCTTAGGAGCCATCGCCAACGCCAATATGACTGTTGCACTCCCCCGCGAAGTGCGTGTCTATGGCAGCGTCGATGGCGAGGTGTTCGTCCCGCTGGGCGAGGTGTCGCTCACCGATGCCGACATCTTTGCCCGCGAAGCCACACGCCATGACATCGTCGTCCCCCTTATCAGCCATCACCCATCACCCATCACCCATTATCGCTACCTCCGGGTGCAGGCTCTTCATCCCGGCCCTATCCCCGAAGCCTTCATCCGTGGCGGTCAGTCGCCCTGGATGTATTTCGACGAAGTCATCGTGGAATAATCAGCCTGTTTCTTTATCAGAAAAGCTTAGTCGCAATCGTAGGAGTAGTCGGCGGGTCCGTCGGCATCGACAGGCCATCCCGGGTTCTGATAGAGCATGCTCATGCCGGCCGAGGTGGGTGTAACGCCATCGCTGCTGACGGTGAGCAGGAACTCAGAGATGGGAATGGGTTCGAGGTAGTGCTGCTTGGGGAAGGTGTACCCCTGATAGGCTGCCGAGGTGGAGCTGATCTGCAGCGGACGGATATACTCCGAGACATTGTTCTGCGATACGACGGTAGCGTCAATCTGATTGCTGTCGTACATCTTCTCCATCGGCGTGTTCCACAGGTGCATCCCTTCGGGTTGATAGTTGATCATCATATCAAGCGTACGCCAGCGTCGCAAGTCGTCGAAGCGCATACCCTCTGTCAGCAGCTCACAGCGCCGCTCCCGTCGGATATTGTAGAGCGTAGCGTCAATGAGTTTCTCGTGCGAATAAACGGCGAGGTCGTTCTCTTGAGTGAGGTCGGTATTGTCGATGGTTTTCTGATAGTCGGTATCGACGCCGGCCCGCTGTCGAAGTGCCTTCCAGTAGCGGTCGCAATTGCCGCCGAGGCTGCCGTGCCGCTCATAATACGCTTCGAGGTAGATAAGGTAGCATTCGGCAGCGCGGAAGAGCGGTACAGCGGTGGTGGTGTAATACTGCTTCATCTGTGTGTCGTTGTCACTCAGCCACTTTTGGAGGTCGTAGCCCGTTGTCGACTTCTCATTGCCTGCCACCCATAGTTGCGGGCGGTAGTAATAGATAGTGTCGTTGACATACCTACCCGTCTCGGGGTCCTGAGTGGTATTGATAAAGCTGCCTGCTGCGCGGACTGTTGCCGAAAGGCGTAGGTCGCGATCTTGCAGCTCCTCATAGGTTGTCTGGTCGCCATGATAGCCACTCCCAGCGGCATAGATGGGCAGTCCGTTCTGCATGAGGAATGTATTCACAGCAGCACGTGTCACCCCACAGCCGCCGCCGTTCTTAAGGAATGCCGAGCAGCTGTGTGCTGCCACGCCGTTCTGGTAATAGCGTGCGAGGATGACCTCGTCGTTGTCGCCGAACTGGGTCTCCCAGTTTGTGAACATTCCCACGAAGTCACTATCGAGCGAACGCTCATCGGCCACCTTCGCAGCATACTCGATGGCTTTGTCAAGGAAGAAGTTCACCTCTGCCTCAGCGCTACCTGCCTGGAATTGGAACTCTGGCCATGAGGAGGCACCAGGCCACTTGTTGTTGCCCGGCACGAAGCAAGTGCCGGCATGATACTTCTCCCAAGTGGCTTCGAACAGTGCCACGCGGGCTATCAGTGCGTAGGCTGTTGTCTTGCAAAGCCTTCCTGAAACAGGAGCCTTGGCCTGCATCAACTCTGCCGCCTTCTCCAGATCGTCGATGATGAAGCGAGCCACCTCGTTACGCGGATAGCGCTTGCTGGCAGCAGCAAGGACAGCCTGATCGTCAGACAGCATCTGCGTGAGGATGGGTACATCGCCGAACGTACTGAGCAGTCGGAAATGCTCGTAAGCGCGGAACCAGTAAGCCTCGCCTACATAGTGATCGGCCATCGCCTTGTCGTCTGAGATGCCAGCGATGGTCTCATCTGCCTTCTTCAGGAAGAAATTGATGGCACGCAGCCGGGAGAAGTACCACGATGACGATCCTTGAGCCACCGTCTTATAGTTGCCGTCGGCAAGGAATATCGACTGGTATCCGCTCCCAGCCTGGTTGTCGCTCTTGATGTCTGCCGTATAGAGTCCTCCCCACAACGTGTTGTTTTTCGGCAAGTATTCGTAGAAGGCGTTGACAGACAGCTGATAGTCGTATGCCGTCTTGAAGTAGGAAGCCTCGCTCCCGTATGACAACGGCTCGCGCTGGAGGAAATCGTCGCAGGAGGCGAGAACAATAACCATTAAACAATAACCAATAACCGTTGGTTGGGTCCATTTACTTATCATTGTTTTCATATCTGTACTTGCTATGAATAGTTAGAATTTGATATCAAGGCCAGCAGAGAACGTGCGATACTGCGGGTAAGCCTTTCCAGCTCCCCAGTCGCTACCCAAGAGAGCCTCCGGATCGAAGATTCTCAGGCTGGTGAAAGTAAGAAGGTTTTCGCCTGATATAAAGAAGCGACAATGCTTGATAATCTTCTTCATGTTCCCCTTGAAAGGAATGGTGAAGCCCAGCTGGACATTTTTCAAGCGGCAATAGGCGGCATTCTCGACAAAGCGGTCGCTCGTCTTGATGTTGTTTCC
This sequence comes from Prevotella sp., assembly GCA_017635615.1. Lineage (GTDB taxonomy): Bacteria > Bacteroidota > Bacteroidia > Bacteroidales > Bacteroidaceae > Prevotella. The sequence continues at coordinate 7,750 of JAGBLC010000108.1, read as the reverse complement.
GTCGATGCGCAGACGGCCGTAGAACGGATCCATGTTTGCCCCCAGCTCACTTCCGGCAAAACGGAAATAGTCGAGGTGGTCGACATAGAGCGTGCGCTGCCACTCAGCCTGGATGCCGAAGTAAGGAGCAGAATTGGTAAAGACATAGTCGCGCTTGCCGATTCCCTGGATATAGATACGGAAGTCGAACCACTTGTACTGTCCGTCGAGGGTGACGGAGTAGGCATAATGGGGCGTGTTGTTGCCCAGGCGCTTCAGGTCGCCGTGGTCGTCGAGGGTATAGCTGCCGCCGTCGACCTTGCCGTCACCGTTGAGGTCGGCATACATGATGTCGCCACCGCCCCACTTACTGCCGAGAGCCGACTGGTCGGCAACGGCAAGGTGAGCGTCCATCTCGTCATCGCTCTTGGCGATGCCCTTGATTTCGTAGCCCCATATTTCGCCTACCGTCTTGCCTTCGTACCAATAGGTGCCGTTGGTAGCATTGGTACACTGGCCAGTGGAGTTGTAGTACTTAGTGACCACCGACTTATAGTCGGAAAGGCTGAAACCGATGCCGTACATGAAGCGCCCGATGCGGTCGCGCCACTTCATCTCAAGCTCCCAGCCACGTGTGCGCAGCGTTGCATTGTTCGTCTTCGGAGCCGAAGCGCCATAGAGAGCCGTCAGGGCTGCCGACGGGCCGACCATATCCTTCGTCGTTCGCTGATACCAGTCGAACGACCCCGAGAGCCGGCTACCCAGGATGGCGAAGTCGATGCCTATACCGGCATTCTCGATCGTCTCCCATGTGAGCGAAGTTGAGTAAGGCGAATAGACCGGCAGCATGTTGACCTGCTCGCCATTGATGATGACAGTGCCTTCGACATCCTTCATCTGCTGATAGTAGGGATAGCACGACGTAGTGTTCTGGTTGCCCAGCGTGCCGTACGAGCCACGTATTTTTAACATATCAAGGAACTTTTCCTTCACGTTGGCCAGGAAGGGTTCCTCTGCAACATTCCATCCTGCCGACACAGAGGGGAAGTAACCCCATCGCTGATCTGGCGGGAAACGGCTGGCACCATCGGCACGGAAGTTGAGCTCAAGAAGATAGCGATACTTGTAGTCGTAGTTGACACGGGCGAAGAAGCCCAGTGATGCCCAGTCCTCCTGATAGTTCGTTGGGGTCATCTCATGTTTTTCGGGATCATCTACATAAAGTTTCGTTTCCTTGTCGACATACTTCGAATAGTAGTAGCCCGTTCGGTTCGTCTCGCGCTTCCAGTACTCCGACTGCTCGCCGAGGAGGAAGGTGAAGTTGTGAGCGTCATATATGCGAGTTTTCCCGAAGGCATGTGAAAGGGAAGTGGGTTGAAATTCTTGTCGAAGGGGTTCCACTCCAGGCGGCTGTTCACTTCGGCATGAATCTTCCAGTTCTTAATGGGTTCAAACACCAGACTTCCCTGATTATACAGTTTCTGCGTGCGCCTGTTGATGCGTCCGCCGTCCTTTACGGCGGGAATCATCGAATCCTCTGAATATTCACCACTCTCGGAGTTGAAGACCGGCACCACGGGGGCACGTCGTCCCAGGTTGTGGTAGAACAGTCCGGCATCGTCGAGTGCTGAAGGCTTGTCGTTGTTGTCGGTAGCGAAGCGTACACTATATCCCAACGTCAGCTTCTTGTGAATTTGGTACTGGAACTTCCCTGCGATATTGAAACGCTGGTACAGTTCATCAGCAAAATTGAAAAGACCCGTCTGCCGCAGATAGTTGCCCGATATGCGATAGACCAGCTTGCCCAAGGCGCCGCTTACCGACAGATTGTGCTCAGTAGACACCGTTGCATCCTTGACGTAGACATCATACCAGTTGGTGTTGCCGAAAAGGGCCTGATTCTTGAACCAAGTGTCAAGGTTCGGGTAATAATCGGTGTTTTTCGTGGAGCGTCCTTCCATATAGGCCTTGATGCGCTCTATCTGGAATGAGCTGAAGGGCGCGTTGCCGCCCGAGTTGATGTACGCATCGTTCATCATGTAGGCAAAAGTCAGTCCGTCAACAGGCGTTGGGATATTGACAGGCTGGTTTACGCGGACATTGCCCGAATACTGAATCTCGGGTACCTTCCCTCTGCCAGCCGCACCGCTCTTCGTCGTGACGAGGATGACACCGAACGGAGCGCGCGAGCCGTAGACAGCTGCCGCCGCGGCATCCTTCAGCACCGAGACATTCTCGATGTCGGCGGGGTTCAACGTACTCAGGTCGCCCTCCATGCCGTCGATGAGTACCAGAGGCGACGAGTTGGAGCCGTCGCCCAGGTTGCCGATACCACGGATGTTGATGTTCATCGCCGTGCCAGGGGCTCCACCGGCATCGTTCGTGATGTTCAGACCGGCGATGGTACCCTGAAGCGACTGCACGGCATTGACCGTAGGACGGTCTTTCATCATTTCGTCTCCAATGGTCTTCACCGCTCCCGTGGCGTTGATCTTCTTTTGTGTGGCAAAACCCACGATGACGACATCGTCAAGGTTCACAGCCGAGGATTTCAGGTTGACATCCACCCTATTCTTGCCCTTGACCAAGATCTCCTGTGGGTCGAATCCTATATATGACACGACGATGGTTGCCGAAGACTTGGAGAGGGTCAGCGAGTAGTTACCGTTCATATCAGCGACGGCACCATTCTTGGGGTTGCCCTTTTCGACGACCGAAGCCCCTATGGCAGGTTCTCCGTCAGCGTCGACAATCGTGCCTGTCACCTTGTGCTGCGCCATCAGGGCGGCAGACACGAACAGGCCGCAGAGAATTGTTATCAATCTGTGTTTCATTGTTGGGTCTCCTTTCTTTTAGTCTTTTTCGCCCACCTGGCCGAAAACGAAATGATACATCACCGACGAGTCGGACGTAAAGATGAACTGCTCGGCAGGCTCCGAACGCTTCTTGTTCTTGTTGCGCGTGGTGCGGAAGTAGAAGTAGCCGTCGCCACCGCCGAAGAGCGACGTGCCGTCGGTCTTCAGGTTGTAGTTGAAGAACCACTGCGTCTTCTTGGGTTTAAACTGCGGTGCCTTCCACAACGCATTGCTGGTGATGTGCACCGTGAAGGTGTCAGCATAGGATGGCAACACGATGGTGTCCATCTCGTAAAAGTGGGCCACCTTGCCCGTCTTGAAATAGATGGTGTCAACGCTGATCACCAACTGGCCGTCGGGACCGATGACTGGTTCGCCATTAGCATCGAAGGTGGTGTCGTTCTTGGTATAACTGCTCACGAAAGCAGTGTCCATCTCTCTGAGCACTTTGAAGTCGTAGGCGATGCCGTCGACCTTCGAGAGTGCACTCGCAGGACTGAAGCCCAGCGTGGCCTTGAGGTTGAAGTCGCCAGGATTCTCGTATTCCTCCTCGCAGCCTACAACGCCACAAAGGCAGAGTCCTGCCATCGCGAATAGAAGTAACTTTTTCATGCCGTTGATTCTATAGATTTTTAGTTTCCGATATTATCGTTGATCTGCTTGTTGTTCAATAATCAATGCACACCTTCTCCGCCACCGACAGACCGCCTGCTTCTCGCCCTCTGACAACATAGATACCACGTGGCAAGAGGGCAAGGGCCTCTTCGCGCGTGGCTGCTGTCTGTAGCGGTACGCCCGCCATACTATACACCGTGATGTGGTGTTCTTGCCCTGGCAGGCTTTCCTTCTGGCCGGGCGGGGTGAAGGGTGAGGGGTGGTGATGAAGACCACTCGACTGGGGCTGGTAGGGTCTGACGTCAACATGCGTGACAAGGGTGTCCACATTGGCATTGAGTGCATAGCTGCACCATTTGGCCATATTATACTGATGGCCAACAGGCATATCGTTGCCCATGTCCCAGTAGAAGATGCCGTGATAGAGGCTGTCAGCGACATACTTCGCGCGGCGGTAGGTCTGTAGTGGCCCCGTGAAGTAGTAGGTCAGGCCGTCCGAATCGGTCCAGGCATCCATCTCTTCGTTTGGTTCGTAGTCGCCTTCAAGCAAACCGCCTCGCACACCCTTGATGACAGAGCTCACCTGCGTATCGCCGTTGTAGGGCCCCGAGGTGGTGGTGCTGTAAGAGGCATAGATCTTGTCCCTTGCATATCCGTAGCTCTCCATCGAGGTGAGCGTGTTCAGGAAATTACTGTAGGCGAACCATTTCTTCTGAGGCCCGTACTGCTGCACCGTGAAGGCATCCACCACGTCCATCTTTGCCTTCGGATAGCCGTAGTTGTACGAGTGGACGGAAACCTCGAAAAGCTTATCTTCGGGCAGTGCGGCCCGGATGGCTTCGCAGAGCAGCCCATAGTTGGTCCAGCTGGAAGCCCACTCAAGGTCGAGCTCCACACCGTCGTAGTTCTTGCTCAGCTCGGCCAGGTCGGCAGCGAAGACCTCCCGCCGCGCCTTGTTGCTGATGGTATTCTCCCAGCCTTCGTGACTCTTCACCGAGATGCGGAAACGGGCACCGCGGTAGCCGTCGTAGGCCGACTTCATGATGGCGAGCCACTCATCCTGCGAGTAAGAGTCGTAGCCGGGATGGTCGGCCTTGTCGAAGCGCCACAGGCTGTTGTAGCAGCGCATCTGCTCGGCCGTCACCGTCTTGCCGAGGCCAGGCATGCGGAAGTTGCCCTCGATATGATCGGCTGCCTCGCTACTCTCGTACGGACGGTTGTTCCATATCATGATGTCGTCCATCTTCCCCTTCAGCCCCTCGCCTATGTAGGCCTCATAATGGCTGGTGTTGGTGGGCATGTTGTCGGCAAGGGGGTCGCTCATGCTGTTCTTTCCAAGGCTCATCTTGCCGTTGTAGAGGAAGCCGAAGATTTGCGACGGGCTGTAGGCCGTGCGGCTCATGATGCCGAAGTGTGTCCATTGGCCTGTGGTGAGCTTGCCTCCATGCCCATAGTCGCGGCCGTCCACACGCACGACGACCTGCTGTTTGCCGGCATCGCCCAGACGGATGCTCAGGCCCTCCGTGCCGTCGTCGTTCTCCTTGCGGAAGAGATAGGCACCCTCCGTCCACTCGTCGAGGTAGAGCCAGCACTCGAAGGCATAGCCATTGACGGCCTTCCCCTCGCTGTTCTCGTCGATGAGCAGCGCATGCTTACCCACACTCATCCTGCCGTCGCCGTTGAGCGAAAGAACGCCGTTTCGTCCTTCATACTCTGCCAGCCGACAGCAATTCTCCAGCGTGCCGTGGTTGCAGGGTGTGGTGAAGCGCAGATGGCCGTCTTTGAACGACTCTATACCCAATATGATGAGGTCGTTGCTGAGCAGGTACTGCTCGCGTGGGATGCTGCGGTCGAAGAAGCGTGCGTTGTTGGTATACGCCCCGTTGACGAGGTAGGGCAGCCGCGCATTGTCGGTTACCTTCTCTTTCCTGGCATCGCCCAAGAGCGTGCCGTGATAGTTATAGAGGGCGTCAGGAGAGTACACCCCCTTGTAGTCGACCAGCTGCCCGCAGAGGTTCTGGTCCATCTTGTAGTAAGCCACAAGCTGGTCCCAGTAGGGATTGAACTGGTTGAGGGTGGTATGACGGAAATAGTCAAATTCGTTCGGGAGCGCTACCTTCCAGAAGCGCATCTCGTCTAAGCGGCCCTTGAACTGCTCGCCAATGACGAGCCCGCTGCCGGTCGCAGGGATGGCCGCCAGCGTCCCCGTGCCGCATTTCACAGTGTTGGCATAAACCTTTGCGGCACCCACGTTGCAGATGAGTGTCACTTGCGCCCAATTCCCAACCGAAAGCTGCTTCTTCGCAGTAGCCTGCAGACTCGTCTCACCGACGGTGAAGACGATGCTCCCCTCCGTTCCCAGACAGGCTGAGAAGCCATCACCGCTCCTGAAGACGACAGCCCCCTCAGTCCACTCGCTGGCACAGATCCAGAACTGCACAGTATACGACGACTGTCGCTCCATGCCGACCAGTTCGCCACACTCCACACGGCCCCCGCCGGAGAAACTCAGAGCAAAGTTATCCACCTGAGCCTGTGCGTAGTGGGCTGTGAGCAACCAGGTGAGATATATGAACAGCAACTTCTTCATCATCGTTTTTTGTTGGAAAGAAGACAGTAGAAAAAGAGGGTGTGTCAAAATGAAGTGTCCCCCGGACGTTCGGGTGAACGTATACCCTACCATTGGCAGAGTCTTGACACACCCTCTTATCGTCGTGAAGCCTTTTTACTTCACGGTGAACTTCACGCTCACGCCATTGATCTTTGCGATGTAGGCACCAGCGTCGAGATGTCCCTTTGTGCCGGCGATCACACGCTTGCCGTCGAGGGTGAACACCTCGGCATTCTCCAACGACACGAACTGACCGTTCTGCACGTCGAACTTGGCAGCTGTCTGCACCGTCTTGATGGCGTTCGACACCATCTGCGGATCCGGGTTCCACACCTCGTAGGTGCGCTGGTGGTCGGTCTGGCTGGTGAACTCTTCCGACTCTTTGTCGTAGTCGGTCGTCTTGAACGTGAGCTCCTTGATGAAGAGCACCACATTGCCAAACGAGCCGCCGGTCCACAGCTTGGCCTTCACGGCATTCGAGTAGGGCCACTCCTCCGTATCCTTGGCCAGCGTCTTGATAAGGGTTGTCAGGCGCAGCCAGCGGTGCGGGTCGTAGATGGCCATCTCGTCGTCGTCCTCCACGAGGTCGCCCTCTTCGTCATACTGGCAGAAGTCGGTGATGTACAGAGCGTTGCCAGGCCAGTTGTTAGCATTCAGGGGTGTCACGTCGTTGGCCGCTGTCATGTAATAGTAGTTAGCCCAGATGGCCTGATCGGGGGCAGTGTTGTTGGCCCAGGCGTTCACGACGATGTCGGCCTGCACGATGGCAGCAGGTGGTGTTGACGACGGATCGGTGTACATGTTGATCTGCAACGAGCCGACACCGGCCTCCGGCTCGTTCTCCACAGCTCCGATGCCTGCAGCAGCGTAAGCCTCGTTCAGGCCTTCCATACTGGCACCTGTAATGGCCAGCACATGGCCCACATCACCACCCAGGTTGACGATACACGTGGCGTTCATACCCACGTTGACATCCTGGCTGGCATTGAGCGTAACAAAGCCGCCGTTGGGGGCCTCCTCCTCGATGGCTGCCGAGCTCATCGGGGGCGTGTTCCAGTTGCCGTCGACATGTTGCATGATGAGCTTCTCTCCCACCTGGCGCTGGGCGAACTTGTACGCATCGGGAGTGAAGTCGGTCTGCGCGTTGATACCGGCAGAGACTGCTGCCATGGCAGCGAAAAGTAAAACTTTCTTCATAATTGCTTGTTTTTTTGAATGAATAATTTATTGAGTTTGAGGAGTTCAGGAGTTCAGGAGTTCAGACAATACTTTGAGGGGGGGAGGAGTTTCATTCCATCCGGTTGCCCGTGAGCGTGTAGGTGGCCCCGCGTGTCACGATGAGCAGCCGCTTGTCGCGAACCACTTTTCTTACGGCTCCCGCCTTGCCATCGGCGCCCATCATCCCGTCGTCCAGCACACCGCAACCTTCGGCCAGGTCGTTGACGTTGATGAGCTTCCACCAGGCAGCAGCCTTCGAGGTACCCGAGGTGGAGACGATATAGTCCTTGCTGGCATTCAGCACGAGGGCACGGCTACCGTCGACAAACGTCAGGGGATAGGTGGTCTTGGCATAGTCGAAGGCCACCTCACCCTTTTCCTCATCCTCAAGAATGTTGTATGCCACGCCTTCGGTACCGAACGCGACGGCCTTCGTGTTCGAGCTGCCGCTCATCAGCCATTTGTCCGACAG
>JAGBLC010000006.1 GCA_017635615.1 Prevotella sp. | reverse complement strand
GGTTCTTGTCTTGGACGATGTTCTCCTTAGACGTGTTCTGCACGGTGTTCATGTCGAACGTATAGCTGTACGACTGTGCCACGTCGGCCACGATGGGAGCCTGCAGCGAGCCGCTGATGCCTGCCACGCTCGAACGGGCTACGATGACGTCGTTGAAGACGAGTCCGCTCACCGAGCTCTTGCCCTGCGTGAACTGATCCATCGAAGCGGGCCATCCCGACTCTCCGTTGTAGTAGTTCGACTGGTTCCAGCCGCTGCCCGTTCCGGTCATGCCGTCTTGGATAAGAGCGAAGCACAGCTCGTAGGGACATTCGTCGGAGTCGATGGGGAAGGTGGTGTGAGCCGTAGCCTGGAGATGGTCGTTGTCTGTCCACTGCGTCTCGATGTCGATGCTGGCCGGTGCGAACACCTCACAGCGACGCTCCCATGCCTTGTCGATGCCGAACGTGCCGGGCTGGCTGTCGCCACAGAAGGCATCTGTCTGGCTGACGCGGTCGAGCCACGCATCGGGGAATCCTGATACGGGCGAGGGGAAGTTGCTCGTAATCTCCATCGGGTCGCCATTGTGGTAGCTGATGCCGATGAAGTCGTCGGGATAGAGACGGTTCATCTCCTCCAGCCCCACGAAGCCGCGCGGACAGTAGCCGCACCACGTACCGGTATATTCCTCAAGGACGGCACGATGCTTGGGCAGGGTGGTGTAGACGTTGGCCTTGGCCGAGAGTGCCGGGGCGTTATCCTCGTTGGATTGTCCGTTCACCTTGGTCACGGTGAGCGTATAGTTGTATGCACCCTTGTCGCTGACGGCAGGAAGCCGGAAGTCGACATCGGTGAAAGCACCGAAGACGGGGCGCAGCTCTACATCGGTCTGGTAGGTTACTTCCTTGCCGCCGATGCTGACGGTGTATTCTATCGACGACACACCCTGTGTGCCGTGGTTGACCATCTCAAACTGCCCCATACCGCTCTCACCGGCCACAAGATTCAGTTCGGGCATCCACACCACGGCAACGGCGTTGTCCTTGATGCCTGTACCCGAGAGTACCACTTCCATAGCCAGCTGCCCGGCGTAGGGATAGAGGTCGTGGAAGGCAGTGCGATACTTACCCGTAGTGTGCACCAGGAAGCCGTTCGTGCTGGTATAGCTTGTAGTGACGACAGGCTGGGCGGTGTTCTCGTTGGGCTTTTCCGTCTTGAAGGAGTAGCCCACATAGACACCTTCTTCGGTGAGGGTGTAGGGTTCGTCGAGCGTGATGGTGGCCCAGTCGTCGGCCACGGGAGTGAAGTCGACGGCAACGATGTCGGGCGACTGCATCTTGCCGCTCTTAATGGCGGGCAGCTGTTTCGAGAGCCATACACGGGCCTCGCTGATACCCTCGGTGAAGGGGAATGGCACGCGCAGTTGCTTGATCTTCAGGCCTGCGAGGGCCTTGTCGTTCATGAGCATGGCCACATCGTAGGTCTCAGCCTTACCATAGTTGGTGCCCCAGAATTCGGTAGGGTCGCCCTGGCTAAAGGTGATTTCCTTTTCCTGAGCCAAGGCGGCCTGCCCGCCGAAAGCGAGCAGGGCCACGATGGCACATACAAAAAACTTCTTATTCATCATTATAGCAATTTGATATGTTTTGAAAAACAGAATTTTTTACTTGCGAATAGCCTTTACTGCCTTCATCGTGCCGTCGGCCATCATCCTGCGCTCGATGACGAGGCCGCGTGCATTGCCGTTGACGCGACGACCCTGGAGGTCGTACAGCTCGTGACGGTTGGTGGCATTCTGGTTGACGGTCTCGATGCCGGTATTGTCGCCAGTTCCGATAACGTTCACCTGTCCACTCTCGATGTCGTACATCACGATGTTCGAGCGGTTCTCTTCACCAGCGCCACGATAGATGGCCTGCAGACCCATGTTCTTAGCCGGAGCGAAGAAGACGCAGAAGTAGTCTCTGCCGATATATCCTTCAGGATCACGGAAGCCATAGGGGAACTCGCTCATCGACTCTTCCATGCCGTATTCTTCAGCATCAGCCTCGAAGAGCTCGTCGTCGACGTAGACGACATACGACAGCTTGTCGGGCGTGATGTAGTTGCCGTCGACATCGGTGGCGTTCAGGGTGAAGTCGAGTTCAGCGTTGCCAAAATAGTCGTCGTAGTTCCAGAAGTTGGTGATGCTCGGGTCGGTCGGCACGGCGGGAACCTCTACGAAGCGATAGATAGTGAGCGCATTGAAGTAGTCGGCATAGTAGATGCGCTCGCGGGCACCGTCGAAGTAGATGGCTTGTTCTGTGGACATCACCATGTTCTCGGCATCGTAGTCGAACTCAATGCCATCGACGATGGTGCCATAGTCGTAGTAGTAGGAGTCGTCGGGATTCTCGGTGTCCTCGTAGTATTTTGTAGCGACGGAGGCGGTATGTATCCAGGTGTGTCTGCCGTAGTAGCTGTCAACACCGGCATACTGCTGGTTGGCCACCTTGATCTTGTTGCCCTCGATGGTACCCTTCACCCATCCAGGCACGCTGGTGTACAGCTTCAGATAGACATCGTTGCCTTCGAAGGCCACGCTTACGGTCTTGCTATAGAAGGTGTCCACCTGCTTGTACTTCATGACGAGCTGTTCGATAGTGGCATTCTCCGACGGCTCGTAGTAGGTCTCGGTGAGCGGAGCAGTGGAGAGGCTCCAGTAGAACTGGTTGTCGTTGTACCATCCACTCTCGTAGTCGTCGTCTTCTTCGGCCTCGTGCCAGTAGATAGGACCATAGGCTGCCGATGCTACATCGCCAGCCTCGGGGTTCATCTCATCGATTGTCTTCATCACACCGTCTTTATACCATACGGTGACAGTCGTGTTGTCGGTGATGTTGTAGTCGTCGTAGCCCGATTCTTCGTCCATATAATACTCCATGCGAGCGATATAATAGGTATGCTCGCCACCCTGATAGTCCCAGTAGGCACCGCAGGGCTGCATCTTGATGGCATAGAGGTCGTCGCCCTGAGGCTCGGCTTTCAGCCAGTAGACTTCGTCGACTGCCATTGACGAGAGGATACCTTTCACATAGACATTGCCGTCAGTGCCTTCAACGATGCTCACGTCGCCGGCATCTGTAGCGCTGCTCATCCAACCGTACATCCAGTTGTAGAACAGTCCGTTGACGGTGAGGATGGCATGTTCGTAAACCTTACCTTCGGGCTGGTCGACAATAGCCTCAGGCAGTTCCTCGGCCTTCAGGGGCGACTTCATCATACGAGCGGTTCGCATGTCCTGCTGACGCGTTTCAGCCTTCGACGGGCGGGCCATCTGTCGCTGGGTCCTCAGCTGTTTCATTCCGTTGAGAATAGACGGGGCATTTTGTTTTTCAGGTTGTGCAAACGATGTTGCTGCCATCATGGCAGCACAAACGATAAGCGTAAACTTTTTCATAAATAATAGTTGTTGATGATTAATATAATGTTATTGATAAGCTTTATTTTCTACTATTATGCTTTTAGTGGTGCAAATTTAGTGATATATTGTAAACTGACCAAATCGTATTTGTAAAATAAAGGGGAAAACAGAAGAATGGAAAAACATTACGTAAAACGGGAAGAATCCGACGGAATAAAATAATTGCTTACCTTTTTTTGTTTGTTAGTATTTTTTTTGTATTTTTGCATCGGAAAATCAATGTCTTACCATTATCAACCGTAAACAGCATGAATCACTGCATCTGTTCTTGCCTGATGGCATTGTTCCTGATGATACCCAACCTGCATGCCCAACGCATGATAGAGGTGGACACACGCCACTTGGGGGCACCCATCCAGCCCACCATGTGGGGCATCTTCTTCGAGGATATCAACTTTGGAGCCGACGGAGGTCTCTATGCCGAAATGGTGGAGAACCGCTCGTTCGAGTTTCCGCAACCCTTCATGGGCTGGGAGACGTTTGGCAATGTCGAGCTGCGTGACGACCGGCCGGCATTCCCCCGCAATCCTCATTACGTCCGCCTGCGCTATGCTGGGCACAAGGAGAAGCGGACCGGGTTGGACAATCACGGATTCTTCGGCATCGGACTGAGGGAGGGGATGCAATACCACTTCTCCGTATATGCCCGCGGTAGCGCTGTGCTGCGCGTCGAACTGGTGGGTCATGACCACGCTGTCATCGACAAGCAGAAACTGCATGTAGGAAGTGACGACTGGCAGCGCTATGAGCTTACGCTGACAGCCAAGAAAACAGACGAAAAGGCCTTCCTGCGCATCTTCCATACGGAGGGTGATGCTGTCGACCTCGACCATGTGTCGCTCTTTCCTGCCGACAACTGGCATGGGCTGCGCGCCGACTTGGTGCAACTGCTCAAAGAACTGCATCCGGGCGTGTTCCGTTTTCCCGGCGGTTGCATTGTGGAGGGAACGCAACTGTCGTCGCGCTATCAGTGGAAACACTCGGTGGGACCTGCTGAGAACCGACCGCTGAACGAGAACCGCTGGAACTACACCTTCGCCCACCGTATGTTCCCCAACTACTATCAGACTTACGGACTCGGATTCTACGAACTGTTCCTCTTGTCTGAATATATCGGTGCCGAACCGCTTCCGATTCTCAACGTCGGCCTGATCTGCCAATATCAGAACGAGGATGCCGGTGTACCCCTCGACAGTCTTGACGAGTATATTCAGGATGCCCTCGACCTGATAGAGTTTGCCAACGGCGACATCTCCACCACATGGGGACACCTGCGCGCCGAGATGGGACACCCCGAGCCTTTCCGCCTGAAG
>JAGBLC010000107.1 GCA_017635615.1 Prevotella sp. | reverse complement strand
TTCAAACATTATGACTAACTTTGCAGGCAACTTGCACTTGCTGGTTGACTCTATACTTCCGCTCGGAAAAGCCCGAAAAAGCAAATTTTCTTTGCTTTTTCTTGTCTTTTCGCTCGCTTATTCGTACCTTTGCAGCCGTTTTAAAAAGAATAGGTTATGCAGGATATTAGAAACATCGCCATTATAGCCCATGTAGATCATGGAAAGACAACCCTTGTAGACAAAATGATGCTGGCCGGCCATCTCTTCCGCGACGGACAGAATCTCAGCTCGCAGGTGCTCGACGCCAACGACCTGGAGCGCGAGCGTGGCATCACCATCCTCTCGAAGAATGTCTCCATCACCTACAAAGGGGTGAAAATCAATATCATCGATACCCCGGGACACAGTGACTTCGGCGGTGAGGTGGAGCGTGTGCTGAACATGGCCGACGGCTGTCTGCTGCTCGTCGATGCCTTCGAGGGTCCCATGCCGCAGACACGCTTTGTCTTGCAGAAGGCCTTGCAGATAGGACTGAAGCCCATCGTCGTGGTGAACAAGGTGGACAAGCCCAACTGTCGCCCGGAAGAGGTCTACGAGATGGTCTTCGACCTGATGTTCGCCCTCAATGCCACGGAAGATCAGCTGGACTTCCCCGTTGTCTACGGATCGGCCAAGAACGGCTGGATGGGCGAAGACTACAACAAGCCGACAGACAACATCACCTACCTGCTTGACAAGATTATCGAGGTGATACCGGCACCGCGCCAGATAGAGGGGACACCGCAGATGCTCATCACGAGCCTCGACTACTCGTCGTATATGGGGCGTATCGCCGTGGGGCGTGTGCATCGCGGCACACTGCAGGGCGGCATGAACATCACCATCGCCCACCGCGACGGTACGATGGAGAAGACAAAGATCAAGGAGCTGCATACCTTCCAGGGTATGTCGCACGTCAAGACCGACCACGTCGACTCGGGCGACATCTGCGCCGTCATCGGACTGGAGAAGTTTGAGATTGGCGACACCATCTGCGACCTTGAGAACCCCGAGCCGCTGCCGCCCATCGCCATCGACGAGCCGACAATGTCGATGCTCTTCACCATCAACGACTCGCCCTTCTTCGGCAAGGAAGGAAAATACTGCACGTCGCGCCACATCAACGACCGCTTGATGAAGGAACTGGAGAAGAACCTTGCCCTGCGCGTGGCACCCTTCGAGGACTCTACCGACAAGTGGATTGTCTCGGGGCGTGGTGTGCTCCACCTCTCTGTGCTCATCGAGACGATGCGTCGCGAGGGCTACGAGCTGCAGGTGGGTCAGCCGCAGGTAATCTATAAAGAGATAGACGGACAGAAATGCGAGCCCGTTGAAGAGCTGACCATCAACGTTCCAGAGGAGTTTGCATCGAAGATGATTGATATGGTGACGCGCCGCAAGGGCGAGATGACGTCGATGGACACCCAGGGCGACCGCGTCAATATAGAGTTCGACATCCCCTCGCGAGGCATCATCGGTCTGCGCACCAACGTACTCACCGCCAGCCAAGGCGAGGCCATCATGGCCCACCGCTACAAGGAATACCAACCCTACAAGGGTGAGATACAGCGCAGAATCAACGGTTCGATGATAGCCCTTGAGACAGGCACAGCCTATGCATACGCCATCGACAAGCTGCAAGACCGCGGCAAGTTCTTCATCGATCCGGGCGAGGAGGTGTACATTGGCCAGGTGGTGGGCGAACATGTCCACGACAACGACCTCGTCATCAACGTCTGTAAGGCGAAGCAGCTCACCAACGTGCGCGCTTCGGGTACCGACGACAAGGCCCGCATCGTTCCGAAGACGGTCATGTCGCTCGAGGAATGCCTGGAATACATCAAGGCCGACGAGTATGTCGAGGTTACTCCCAAGTCGATGCGTATGCGCAAGATTATCCTCGACCACAATGACCGGAAGCGGGCTAACAAAGAGTAGACGACGCTACTTCAGCGCATCGCCGACGAAATAGAGCGGCAGCAGATCGGCGATGCTTCTGACGACGAAGATGCCATCTTCGCCATAGAGCAAGATTTCGATAGGCTGCTTATATCGGTCTTCCACCTCCATGATAGCCTGCCGGCACATGCCGCAGGGCGACACAGGCTCTTGCGTGAAGCCCCGTTCGTTGCGGGCTGCTATGGCTATCGTCCTTACGGGTTGTCCCGGTTGCTGAGCTTGTGCGGCAAACAGGGCAACCCGTTCGCCACACAGTCCTACGGGATAGGAGGCGTTCTCCTGATTGGCTCCCGTCACTACTTCGCCATTGGCCAGCTTGAGTGCTGCTCCTACGCGGAATTTCGAGTAGGGCGAATAGCTGTTGGCCGTGGCTTCCTTGGCTTTGTTCACTAACATCTGCTGCTCTGGCGAGAGTTCGTCCATCTGGCAGAGCTGCATCTTGGTTTCTATCTTTATCTCTTTCATCTTGTGAGGATTTACTGAGATTATTGGGATTTATCAGGATTGGTGGCTTCAGCGGGCGGTAGGAAATACTCGTAGCAGCCGATATCGGGCGTTTCGTCGCGTGGCTTTCCGTCGCGGTCGGCAGGAAGGGCATATTCGGCGTTGCCCTTGCCGATGGCTGTCGAGAGGCTGTCGAGGTGGAAATCGTAGTGCTGTGTGTCGATGTCTACCAAGACGAAGTGGTTGTCGCCCGTTCCAATCGTGTCTTCCGGATTCTCCCAGATGACATTTTCAAACCTGACGGAGTCGGCACTCTCCACCTTTGGCGTGCGCAGGATGCAATTGATGAAGCGGTAGTCGAACACCTGTGTTGAATCGCTCTGCGAACCCATGATGACGTCGTCGGCATAGCCTGTGACGAGCGTGTTGACACATGCCAGCTGCATGGGTCGGCCTTCGGCGTTACAGAACTGCAGGGCCGGTCCGCGCATGGCGTCGAAGGGATAGAACTGCGCCAGCGTGCAATGCTGCAGCACCATGTTGCCTCCGTTGAGGTCGGCACAAGGTCCGTAGGTGTTGGTGAGCTGCGAGTTGTAGGCGTTGACGGTGGAATGTTGCACCGAGAGAGCCGTCCCCTGACAGTTGTGGACGATGCTATTCCACAGTTCGAGCTTCGTACGACTGATGTCCGACGAGTCGCAGACGATGCCATTGAACGTGCTGTGAATGTCGGCAAAGGCGATGTTGTTGTCGTAGCTACTTTCATGGAAGTGGATTCCGTTCCATTGTCCGCTGACGAGGTCGTAGGGCAGATAGTCGAACATGTGGTCCAGGCGGTCGCCCCGCAGAACGACATTCTGCTCTGCCGTTCCTTCCACGAGCAACTTGCCATAGACATCGATGCCCGCTCCGCTGTGGAAAAAGAGCGTCTTGCCTGCCGGGATGTGCAATGTTGCAGCGCTGTCTACGCGGATACCGCCATACACGACGGTGGGCTTGTCGCCACGGATGGTGGAGTCGCCCGTGATGACGACATTACGCAGCAGTTCGGCATCCCAGGTGTAGGCAGAGAGGTTGACACGCTGCACATCGCCACTCTCATGGACGAAGACGATATTGTCTTCCATGAGTTGCGGCCCTTCAAGGCCGTTCTCGGGCGATGTCAGTTCTACAAACACACGGATGCTGTCTTTGTTGCGTATCTCGATATTCTGCGTCTGGTAGCCCATCGTAATGCTCAGATAGGTGCCGTCGACATTGACGCGGAAACCCGTCTGGTTGCCTTTTTCGAGCTTCACCTGCGAACATCGCACACCGTCGCCCGAGCGGTTGAACACCCAGAACGACTTAGCCGCTGTCGGCACACGCGAGAAGACGGTGTCCATACGGATGGTATCTTCAGAGAATGTAAGGAGATGGCCCGGCGTCGTTGTGAACGAATCGTCGTCGGTACAGGCAAACATCGTCAGCATGAGCGTGGCGATGGTGCCGAGAAGTGTCAGTCTGCTTTTCTTCATCTTTATATATAACGCGAGAATCGCCGATTTATTGTGTTGAGACAATAAAAAAATTCATGCGAATGATCTTGACATTTCGCCTTCAGCAGTCATACTACGACAAAGCTTTTAGTCCGATAATCGATGCGATGAGTGTTGTCAGGAAAAACAACCTCCAGAACGATGCCGGTTCATGAAACACAAATATGCCCACAATCACAGCGCCGACGGCTCCGATGCCGGTCCACACGGGATAGGCCGTTCCCAAAGGTATCGTCTGCGTGGCTTTGGCAAGGAAAACGGCACTCAGCACATAGAGCACGGCAAACGCTGCTATCCACATCCACCATTCGGAGCCTGTCGCCCCTTTTGCCCTTCCAAGACTGTATGTGAAGCCCACTTCACACATTCCTGCAACAATCAATATTATCCAATTCATCTATTATTGGCTTGCCTTTGAGGGCTGCAAGACTATCTCGGCGACTCCTTCTAAGGCTTTCATGCCCTGCAAAGGTACGGATAAGTGAGCGAAATGCAAAAGGAAAACTTGTTTTTCTTTGCATTTTCGAACGGAAGTACCTTCGAGCGTCAGCTCAAAGGTACGGATAAGTGAGCGAAATGCAAAAGGAAAACTTGTTTTTCTTTGCATTTTCGAACGGAAGTACCTTATCTAAAGGTACGGATAAGTGAGCGAAATGCAAAAGGAAAACTTGTTT
>JAGBLC010000106.1 GCA_017635615.1 Prevotella sp. | reverse complement strand
CCCCTTCCAGAACAAGCGATGGCACTTCACCGGGGGGTTCTACATCGGAGCCTCACGCATCGCCAAAGCCTACAACTCGGCAAAAGACGTTGCAACGCTCACCGCCGTCAACATGTACAACAACATCTACGACAAGGTGGAGGCTGCTTACAACGACCCGTTGAACCCGTTCCACGACGTGGTGCTCTTCCAGCGCAACGGAGGGAATGTGCTCATGCCCGAAGGCCTGCGCGACCAATTCTATCAGGTAAGCCAACGCTACGGACACATGGGATTCCAGCTGGGCGACTACTTCCTCACACCCGACAAAGACAACATGGTGAAGGCCAATGCCTACACGAACCGCTTCAAGCCCTACCTCGGCTTCGGCTACGGCGACGCCACACCGAAGGCCGGACGACGCTACGGCTTCATGCTCGAATGCGGACTGCTCTTCTGGGGAGGCTCGCCCGAAGTAGACTGCTACGGCACCGACCTGACCAAGCAGCACGTCAAGGGAACTGTAGGCGACTACATCAACCTCATCAAGGGCGTCACCGTCTTCCCCGTGGTGAACCTGCGCATATCGCGAAGAATTTTCTAAATCCATCAATAATATCTAATTTGTTTTTTACCATGAACAATCAAGAACAGACGGCTCAGCTCAACCCGCAGCTGGCCATGAATGCCAACCCCGTAGTGGCATTCCTCAAGAAAGACCCGAAACAATTCACCAAGGCCGACATCATCCGATTCATCCAGGAGAACGACATCCAGATGGTCAACTTCATGTATCCCGGAGGCGACGGCAAGCTGAAGACGCTCAACTTCGTCATCACCAACCTCGAATACCTCGACACCATCCTCACCTGCGGTGAACGCGTCGACGGCTCAAGCCTCTTCAGCTTCATACAGGCCGGCAGCAGCGACCTCTACGTGCTGCCACGCTACTGCACCGCCTTCGTCGATCCCTTCGCCGAGATACCGACGCTCTGCATGCTCTGCTCCTTCTTCGACAAGGACGGACAGCCGCTGGCCTCGTCGCCCGAGAACACACTGCGCAAGGCATCACGCGCCTTCACCGAAGTGACCGGCATGGAGTTCCACGCCATGGGCGAACTCGAATACTACGTTATCAGCGACGACGAAGAGGTGTTCCCCGCCATCGACCAGCACGGCTACCACGAGTCGGCTCCCTATGCCAAGACCAACGAGTTCCGCCAGCGCTGCATGCACTACATCGCACAGACAGGCGGACAAATCAAATACGGCCACTCTGAGGTGGGCAACTTCAAGCAAGACGGACTGGTCTACGAACAGAACGAGATAGAGTTCCTGCCCGTGCGCGTAGAGGATGCCGCCGACCAGCTGATGCTCGCCAAGTGGGTCATCCGCAACCTCGCCTACGAGTGGGGCTACGACGTCACCTTCGCACCGAAAATCACCACCGGTAAGGCTGGCAGCGGACTGCACATCCACATGCGCATGATGAAGGACGGACGCAACATGATGCTCCACGAAGGAAAGCTCAGCGACGATGCACGTCGCATGATAGCAGGCATGATGGACCTGGCACAGAGCATCACAGCCTTCGGCAACAAGAATCCCACCAGCTACTTCCGCCTTGTGCCTCATCAGGAGGCTCCCACCAACGTATGCTGGGGCGACCGCAACCGCTCCGTGCTCGTGCGCGTGCCGCTCGGCTGGACTTCAGGCGTCAACATGAACAAAGAGGCCAACCCCTTGGAGGCCGACGTCGACTTCGACACCACCATCAAGCAGACCGTCGAGATGCGCTCGCCCGACGGCAGCGCTGATCTCTACCAGCTGCTGGCCGGACTCTGCGTGGCATGCCGTCACGGCTTCGAGATGAAGGATGCGCTCGAAGTGGCCGAGAAAGACTATGTCAACGTCAACATCCACGACGCTGCCAATGCCGACAAGCTGGCTCAGCTGGCTCAGCTGCCCGACAGCTGCGTGGCATCGGCCGACTGCCTGGAGCGTCAGCGCGCCGTCTATGAGCAGTATGGTGTGTTCAGCCCCGAGATGATCGACGGCATCATCGAGCAGTTGCGCGCCTTCAACGACCTGACGCTACGCCACGACATCGAGAACGACCACGATGCCATCAAGCAGCTCGTCGACACTTATTTCCATTGCGGATAACCTATCCCTAACACAAACAGCAAGGAGGGTGCGTCACGAAGAATGACGCACCCTCCCTTTTTTCGAAGACTTTCCACATCCATCAGTTAATCCAACTACCCTATTCCATCATGTCATCCTCCCTGATGTCGTCATGTTGTTCCTTTTGGAACCTTCGAAGGTATTTTAGAGAAATCTTCATTCATGGCATCGTTCTACAAGTCTTTTCCCTAACTCGTAAGCCTTCTCCATGTCTTTAGGAAACTGGATGTCGCGCACCTCGGCCTTATGTGTGACATCGAAGGTGGCGGCATCGTGCTGGTTCATCTGGGCTATCTGGGCCATTTCGTCGGGAGTCAGCGTAAAATCGAAGATGTCGATATTCTGCGCCATGCGCTCCTTATGGCTCGACTTGGGGATAGCAACGATGCCGCGCTGAGTGAGCCAGCGGAGGGCAACCTGTGCGGCCGTCTTGCCATACTTTTCACCTATCATGGCCAGCAGCTTGTTTTTCACGATGTCGCCAGAGCCTTGCCCGCCGAGCGGATACCATGCCATCATCTTGGTGTCAAACTCATCGAGGATTGGTTCGATGTCCGTCTGCTGAGAGAATATGTTGCACTCCAGCTGGTTCACCATGGGCTTCAGGTCGGTATAGTGGGCAAAGTCGAAGAAACGGCCTGCCTGAAAGTTCGACACACCGATGGCGCGCACCTTGCCGTCGCGATAGGCTTTCTCCATGGCCCGCCATGTGCCGAACACGTCGCCATAGGCCTGATGGATGAGCAGCAGGTCGACATACTCGGTCTGCAACTTGCGCAGACTCTCGTCAATGCTCTTGGCTGCCTTTTCTTCACCGGCATTCGAAATCCACACTTTCGTCACGAGGAACAGATCCTCGCGCTTCACTCCACTCTTGCGCCAAGCATTGCCCACGCCTTCCTCGTTCTGATAAGCTTGTGCCGTATCTATCAAACGATAGCCTACGCTCAACGCATCACTCACACAACGCTCACACTCGTCAGGGCTCACCAGAAAGACACCGTAGCCCAATTTGGGCATCTCGACACCATTATATAATTTATTGTATTCCATAACTAAAAAAACTATGAACTATGAACTTAAATTCCTTTCAGCCATTTCTCTACCTTTGCCTTCTCTGTGCGCACCTCATGGCCATAGATGCTGAAGCCTTTCTGGACATTGGCACCCGGGAAGGCTTTCTTTACATCCTCCACACAGTTGGCCAGTCCACTGCCTTCGTGAGTGGTGAAGGGTATAACAGTCTTACCCTTCAGGTCGCCCTCATGCTTCTTGAAGAAGGTGAACATCACCTGCGGATAGGTACCCCACCAGACAGGACCACCGATGAACACGGTGTCGTAGCCGCTTAAGTCGACGTCGCCCTCATACTCGGGCAGCTCGCCGTTCTTGGTTTCCTCCTGTGCCAACTTGATAAGCGGATTGTAGGCCATGCCGTCGTACTTATGAGTGACGATTTCAAACTGCTCTGCACCCGTCAGCTCCGTGATATAGTCGGCCACAATCTTCGTGTTGCCCACCTCAATGTTACCTACTGCGTAGTTGTCTCCTGCATGCGAGAAGAACACTGCAATTGCCTTTCCTTCCTTGTCCATAACTTTCTCTTGTTTTGCGCCACCGCTGCATGCTGTCGAAACCAGCAATGCTATAGCAGCCGTGATGATGCTTTTGATATTCATATTTAATACTCTTTTGAATCTGGATGCAAAGGTACGATGATTTCTCGACACTTTGTTTTCACAAATTGCGCTACAATTTTCACTTTTTACACAAAAATGCGATTAAGCGAGCGCCATGATGCTTGCATCAATGGCCGAGCGTGAGCATTTTCGACATTTTTGTCAAATCATGCTTTTCTTTCTAAAATAATATGTAACTTTGCCGAATCAATTCGGCGAAGTTGCTCACGCTCAGCATAGCTGAAGCACACTTCGCTTTGCATTCGCTTAATCGCAACATTGCAGCCATGAAGGTAGATTTTCAATATTCCACAGACTTCGATGGGATGAATTCCCATGAGCTGAGTCGCACCTGCATGCACTTGCTCTGCGTGGCAGGTGAGGGCAGTTTTGTGTTCAACGAGCACTGCTATCATATTGTGAAAAACGACCTGGTGGTGATACCCAGGCCCGATCGTGTCAGCAGCCTTGCGGCCCATGCAAACTTGCAGGTGGAATGGTTTGCCGCCGATTACAAATTTCTGCAAAACCTGTTGCCTTCGAACAACTATAGCATCGGCGGCAGCATCTCGCTGTATCAAAACCCTGTCATCAAACTGACTGACGAACAATCGCGACATCTGCAGGAAGACTTCCACCGACTGCGCGACCGTATGGACGACCGCCATCTGCAGTTCTATCGCGAACTGATGGGCAGTCTCTGCCTGACAATGATGTACGACATCTTTGAGGCACACGCCCAGCGACAAGCCACCGACTCGCATACCGACCGCACGGCCTACATCGTGAAGCAACTGATGACATTGCTCTCTACTGGCATCAGCCGAACGGAGCGCGACGTGAGCTACTATGCCGAACGGCTGAACGTGTCGCCCAAGTACCTCTCGGCCACCATCAAACGTGTGACAGGACACAGTGTCACCTCATACATCGACCGACACACCGTACCTATATTGAAAGACTATCTGAATGATGAACGTCTGTCACTCACTCAGATAGCCGATCTGATGAATTTCACTTCGCTCTCCTATTTCAGCCGTTACTGCACCAAGCATCTTGGCCAGTCGCCCAGCGAATACCGCCTGAGTCTTCAACCCAAGTAATGTCTGTTTCTTATACGTTTTTCACTCTATCCGCCTATGTCCTCCCTACCTTTTATTATATAGCATTTCGTTAACTCGACGCGATTTTGTGACAGTGTGACAATTGTGACAGTTACATTTAGTACCTTCACATGTTTTATTTGTTAAGATGTGTTATCTTGTTTT
>JAGBLC010000105.1 GCA_017635615.1 Prevotella sp. | reverse complement strand
CGTGTCTCACGTCGCAACAATCTGCTGGTTAACGACGTGAGACACGTCGCCTCCTACTTGTGCGCTGTATACATGGTGTCATGCGTAGTCGAGAATCAGATTCGCATCGATGCCCATCTTGGAGTGTAGACGTTTTGCGAATGACATGGAGATGCGTCGGCGACCGCTTTTCTAATCGGTTGCAAACCGATAACTAATTCTTTTCAATTCTGCAAATTTATTTGCAAAAAAGTAAACTCTTGCTAATCACCCCTCAGTTGTCCAGTTGTCAAGATAATTCATAAAACACCCTATGCGAGAATCGAATATTTTCGCGCAGGAAGAGGTTTGGCCGCAAATATCGCAGTATTTCGCGTTTTGCGTAAGCGGATGATTTTCAACGTGTTGTGCGCGAACAGCATCGTATGAGTATTTCCTTTGGATGTAAAATGCGTCATATTGGTGTGCAATTTGCGTCATTTTGGTGTGCAATATATGGCATATTGCCCGGCAATCTGCGTCAAATCAGGCACCAATATGCCGCAAATTGCATCCAAAGAGACGGTCTGTGAGGCTGCGATGGGTCGTTTTTGGTCGCGGAAAGAGCATTTTTCGCTCATTTCACGTTGTAGAATGCCGAAAAAAGTTGATGGTGTTTTGTCAAGATAATTCACAGTTTTTCCAGATATGATAAAGAAAATTCGCTTCTCCGATGAGTTCAGCCTTGCCTTCAAGCGGTTGGAAATGTGGTATCGCTCTCTGCCAAACGGCTTGAAACGAATGTCAGCGCAGACTACCAAGCCCAACAAAGCGACGCGGACATAGTCTCCTAAGAGGCATACCGACACGAAAATCCCTCACCCGGCAAGGAGCCGGGCGAGGGATGATGTCTGTGAATATCGGATTCCTATTTAGAATAGTGATACCTCAAAGAGATAACGTAAACGTAAATCATCCCACTGGTGATGGAGTACACCAAGTGATGCTCGTCTGTAATCCGTCGGCTCCAAAGCCCGTGCTGCTCACCTTTCAGCGGTTCTGGCTTACCGATGCCCGTGAAAGGATGAATGTTTCCAGCGGCAGCTGCTGCTGATCCCGTCCGGCGACTTTGTCCGGCTGCGCTACTTCACGCTGATCGAGAAAGCGAAGATAGAGGCGCGGATGGAACGGCTTGGCGCGGCGATCCATACGCTGCGCGAAGCCGAGAAGATAGCCCTCGGCCACGATATGAAGGACTGCAAGCTGGAGACTTTCGGTCTGCTCTCAAGCTTTCTGAAACGCAATGGCGACACCATAGAGGCCGAGGAATACCGCGAGCGGTGCTACCTCCTTCGCGACACGCTCACCAACAACCACCAGCTGACCAGCGTCAGCGAGATGGAGTTTACGCAGGAGCTTCACAAGATGGACCGCCGGATTATGGACATGCAGCGGCATAGCCGCCGCTTACAGGCTTGTGGCCGAAAATGGTCCTTTTTCGGACTGTTTTCAGAAGATAGAGAGTATCCTGGTAGAGAGTCTCATCCCGACGGGTCTTGAGAATGAAGAATTTAGAATGAAGAACCAACGGTCGGCGCCTACGGGGAAAGCCAATGTAGAATTGCGGGGTGGCGTTGCCGTGACGGGTCATCAGGGCGAACGCATCTATGTGTACACTGTCGATGGCAGGCTGGCAGCATCGTGGCTGTCTGAGGGCAACGACCTTCGCCATTTCGCTCCTGGCATGTACCTTGTGAAGGTAGGCAGCCAGACCATGAAGGTGGCTGTGAAGTAGTATAACTATATGTAAGCAAGAAGGGGGGACGAACACAAACGGTTCGTCCCCCCTTAATTATTCAATTTTCAATTTTAGAGGTGAGGTACGCCAATTTCTTCCATGGTCTGTTCGATCCACTTGTCGTCGATGGCCTTGCCGCCTTCGGTCTGTCTGGCAGTGGCAGCAAAGTCTTTGATGAGTGTGGGGAAGTCGGCGAACTGCTTTGTGATGTTTTCGAGTTCGTCGGGCTTGGCCTGTTCCATTGCGATGGCGAAGGGCTTGTATGCCTCGATGGCTTTCTTAAACTGTTCTTTCCACTGGTCGGTGGTCCAGTTGGCGCCTTCTGCCTTTGCTTTTGCTACGATGTCGGCGAGTGATGCCGGTTGCTCTTCGGCGGGAGCTTCGGCTACGGTCTGTTCAGCCTGCTCTGCTACTGGTGCTGGAGCAGCTTGTTTGTTGTCGCACGATGCCATGAGCAATCCCATTGCTGCGATGGCGAAACTGAATAATGCTTTTTTCATTGTGGTGGTGTTTGGTTTTTTTTGACTCGGCTGAGCCGAGTCGTACTGAACGTGAAAAGTATGTTTTTAGAAGAATTTGAGCTGCTGGCCCTCGAGTTCGGAGAGGAGCATGTTGGCCAGGCGGCTGGTGCCGAGTCGGAACCATCGGTTGGTGAGCCACTTGTCGCCGAGCACCTCCTTGACGATGGTGTAGTAGGTGAGCGCGTCGTTGACGGAGTTGATGCCACCTGCTGGCTTGAATCCTATCTGTATGCCTGTCTCGTCGTAGTACTCCTTGATGGCCTGGCACATGACGTAGGCTGCCTCGGGTGTTGCGGCGGGTTTCTCCTTGCCGGTGGACGTCTTGATATAGTCGGCTCCGGCATACATCGAGAGGATGCTGGCGCGCTTGATGTCGGAGCTGTTGCGCAGGCATCCTGTCTCGAGGATGACCTTCATGGCGACGTCAGGGCCGCAGGTCTGCTTCAGTTCGTTGATGTCGTCGCATACACCTTCGTAGTCGCCTGCGAGGAACTTACCCACGGGCATGACGATGTCTATCTCGGTGGCTCCGTCTTTGACGGCGAGAGCCGTTTCGGCCACCTTCACCTCGATGAGTGCCTGCGACGAGGGGAACGAGCCGCTGACGCATGCTATCTCGACGCCGTCCACCTCGAGCGTGTCGTGTACGATCTTGGCGAAGCAGGGGTAGACGCAGATGGTGGCCACATGGGGCAGGTGTGGGTAGGTGGCGTCGAACTGGTTCACTTTCTCGGTAAAGGCCATGACGCTCTCGTCGGAGTCGGTGGTCTTCAGTGTCGTCAGCTCGATGCTGCCGAAGAGGAAGCGCTTCACCTCCGGGGTGTCGTTCGCGGGCAGCTTCTCTTCGATTATCTTCTTCACGGCCTGAGCGACGTCTTCGTCCTTCAGGTTGCAGTCGTATTTCTCCAAGGCCTGTTCGTACTTGCTCTTGAGGGGAGCGTGGCGGTGGATGGTCTCTGTGGTCGCAGATTCTTGGTTTTGACGCGGCTGAGCCGCGTCGTACTGAGCGTGGTCATGATCGTGGTCGTGACAGCAGTGGCAATGTTTCTGTTCTTCCATATTCGTTGGTGTTTAAATGTATTGTTTGCAAAAGTAATGTTTTTTTGATAAACGGCCAAAGAAAACGGGAAAAACCTGAAGGGTTGCTTCGGTTTTTCCCGTTTTTAGAGGCGGAATGGTCGTTGCCTCGAATTGTCAATCGGCGAGGACTACCTTATGTGTGGTGGTGGTGCCGCCCGGGAGCGTTGTCTTGACAATGCTGATGCCCTTTTGCGGTGAGGCGAGTCGGTGGCCCTGGAGGTCGTAGAACTCTTGGCTTTGACGCGTCTGAGACGCGTCGTACTGAACGTTGGTGAGGGCTGTGGGGTTGGCTCCGCCTTGGAGTTCGGCGAGGAGCTCGTCGCGGTTGCCCTTCTTGGCTGTTGCTCCGAAGCACATGGCAAGCGTCTCGGGAACGAAGTCTTCGGCATAGCTGAATGTTCCGATGTTGAAGTCGCCGATGGTGAAGGTGTCGTCGTCGTTGTGGGTGAGGGAGACGGGCGTGTCGCCTGTACCGAAGAAGTCGGTCAGTGCATAGTAGGTGACGGCATCTTTCTCGGCGAGGAAGTTTTCGCCTGGTGTCGTAGAGATGTAGCAAAGGTCGCCGTCTTTCTCGTCGAACTTGATGGGGATGCCCCCGTAGAAGATGTTGACGAGGTCGATGCCCTCATATCCGGCAAACTCGGTGACAACGTAGTTGCCGGGGTTCCACATATCCTCGACGATGGTCATGAGGAATGCCTCTGGCATGGTATAGTCTTCGACCATGGGGAAGACTCCCGATGTCTGTACGAGATAAGTGCCGGCCCAGTCGTAGTGAACGATCTCCTTTTCGGGGTCGCCGCCATTGGTAGGTGTGTTCTTGGAGTACCAGGCTGCCGGTCCGTATGACCCTCCGCCTAATTGGTAGCCGAGTACGAAGTCGGAGATTTTGATCTGTCCGTCGGTCTGCTTGGTGATGGTGATGTTGTCGTTGCCCATATTCTCGCCCATGAGGATGGCGGTGTTGCTGACCATTCCGGGCACCATCTCGCCGTTCTCGTCTTCTACCTCGCCCTCGTAGGTATAGCTGTAGAGCACGTGGCGCGTGATGGGGATGTAGAGCACGCTGTCGTCCTTCTCGTCGGCGATGAGCGTGATGGGGCCTCCGGCTCCCTCGGCGTTGAGGTCGAAGTCAATCATTTTCGTGATGACATAGTCGTCGCCCTGCTTGGCAATCTCGACGGTGAAGGTCTGTGGGAGCGACTCGAGGTTGAGATAGTTCTTGACATACTCGTCGTAGATATAGGCATCTTGCGACCAAACGGTGTAGGTTCCCTCCCACTCCACTTCGGTCTGTGCGCTCACGAAGGCCGTCGGCATGAGGAGGAAGGCTGATGTAACCATCAAGGTAACAGCTTTGTGTAAAATTTGTTTCAGCATCATACTTCTTTAATTTTTAAATGTTTAATTTTTTAATATTTAATGTTCAATGTTTTCAAGTCGGCGCTCGAAGTCGATGAGCGACTGTGCGGCCCACATGATGCTGGCGGCATCGAGCGTGGGTAGCTCGGAGCGCAGCCATTGGTCGGCACGGCGGACGACGTTGAGGTCGTCGGTGTCGAGGGCCTGTGCGAAGGAGCCTGCCACGCTGGCCTTGTGCGAGATGGTCATCGTCTTGAAGTCTTTCTCCAACTGGTCGATATACTTCATCTTGTCGCCGCAGCATTGGGCCGACAGCACGCGGAAGGTAGCAGCCCATGCCGACTCTTCTCCCTTGTCGACGCTGAGCAGGCGGACATCCTTCTGCAGTTCGTCGACATCGCTCTGGTCGAACTTGTCGCCTCCGCCAAGGAGAACGCTGGTGCGGTAGAGGCAGAGCGTCTGGAGCGTCTGCTCGGCCTCGGTACGCCGAGCCTCGTCCATCGACTTGAGTTGGCCGATTAGATATTGCGCCTTCTGGTCTTTCGGGTCGAAGCAGTAGTTGTAGTCGTAGACAAAGTTGTTGGCCTCCTGCAGGCGCTGCTCGTCGCTGAGCGAGTTGAAATAGTCGTTGACCACCTGCTGCGCTTTCTCTGCCTTCTCGATGTCGGGGTTGCGGCGGTTGGCCTGCGACTGCTTCATGAGCAGGGCAGCGTAGGCCGCCACAAGCTCGGGCGAGCGGTCGCCCTGCTCGTAGCGTTCGGTAGCACGTTCGGGAGTGAGTTCGGGATTGATGCCCGCCTTGATGGTAGCGACGAAGGCGTCGGCATTGCTGTTGCCGCCCTCGATGGAGAAGAGCACCTTCTCGTCGGCTGAGATGACCTTGAAGGTGGGATAGGCCGTTACACCGAACTTCTTGGCTGCCTCCCTACCCTCTTTCTCTGCGTCGAGCTTGATGCAGACGAAGTTCTGGTTGAAATAGTCGCCCACCTTCTGCTGGGGGAATATCTCGCGAGCCATCTTCTTGCAGGGGCCGCACCACGAGGTGTAGAAGTCGATGAACACGGGTTTGCCTTCAGCTTTGGCCGCAGCCAGTGCCTCCTGATAGCTGATGGGGCGGAAGTTGGTCTGTGCCTTGGTGGCGAGGAAGCTCAGCATGAGGCACAGGGTGATGAGTGTTGCTTTTTTCATTGTCAATTATCAATTATCAATTATCAATTGTCCATTATCAATTATCTTTAGTCTTGCAGGGGGATGTTGAAGTATCCTGACTGGCCCTGTCCGGTGAAGTGTATGGCCTTCGGCGTGCCTGTTCCCTGTAGTGTGTAGACGGGTTCGCCGTCGGGCAAGCCACCGAGGAGCTTGTAGAACCTCAGGGTATAGCCATCGGTGCCGCGTCGTGTGCCAACAACGAGGTAATCGTATGGATTGCCCATGCCGCCATACTGGTTGCTGATGTAGATGATTTCCTCGTCGTCAGCCATGCCCTTCGGCTTGATTTCCTGTTCGGTGTAGTTGGTCAGGTCGAGACCGTAGATGGTATTCTCTACGACGCCATAGAGGAAGGCTGCCGACGCACACGATACGGTGAAGAGGCGGGCTGTGTTCACCTTATTACCGCGCAGAGCGCGCATGGCTTGTACCTCGAGCGATCCGCTTAACGACGATGCTATCTGCACGATTTGTCGCTGCGAGCCGTCGAGCGATGAGAGAACGAATACCACCTGCTGCGTAGCCCCGCAGAAGCCTGCTGCCACACAGTCCATGCGCGAGAGGCCCGAGAGCTTGTAGTGGTCGTCCTGAGCCACCGTGGTCGTGCCGTTGTAGTTGCTCATGCCGATGCTGTGGCTCTCCTCGTCCCAGAAGAAGAGTCCGTTGGAGGCTTCATCGTAGACTACCCATCGGCTGGCTCCCATCGACGACTCTAAGGCATAGCGTCCGCTGCCCTGTTGTCCGCCTATAGCGGTGTCGTACTGGAATCGGATGCCCTTGTTCGTGATGAGATAACATCCCCACATGCCCGAGACGATGCGATAGGGTGTCTCGTCGGGCTGCATGTCTGTGAAGAGCAGGTTGTCGCGTGTCAGCACGATGCGCAGGTCGCTGTTGCGCATGGCGTATATCTGTCCGTCGGTGGTTGAAACGGTGACGAGGTTGGCGCTCTGCGGCGTGTTCGTCACGGTGTCGATATAGCAGTGGTTGATGGCTGTCGAGAGGCACTGAGGCTGAGCAGGGAAGGGCGAGCCGTGCATCTTCGTCAGCACGTTTTCGATAAAGACGTTCTCTGCTGTGCGTCCTTCTTCGAGGTCGGAATTGCCCGTGGTGTTGAGCAGGTCGAGTTCCGTCTTGCCGTCGGCAGTCTCCTTAAGGATGTAGAAGCCCTGCGAATAGTCGGTGACGGCATTGATGGTGGCCGTCTTGGCTGCTGTGTAGCCGTTGTCGGCCTGTACCTCGAAGATGAGAGTGTAGGTGCCTGGCGTGAGGTTGACCTCGTAGCTGAGCGAGTGCCCCGAAGCGATATGCTCGCGGTCGAAGGTGATAGGATCGCCTTCCTTCCATACCTGTAGGGGCTGTGCTGCATTGTCGACGAGATACCACTCGTAGGTGAGCTCACTCTCTGGATAGGTTGTCGTCACCTGCGGACTGACCTCGATGCGGTTGCCCTGATAGGAGATGACGTTGATGGTGCTGCCCTGTACGAGGTCGCCGATGACGATGTCGGAGACCAGCTCGTCGGCAATGGTCGAGTCGTCGCTGTTGCAGGCGGTGAGGGCGAGGAGACAGAGGGCGGTGGCTGACGCGGCCAAACCGCGTCTTACTGAACGTAGGGAGGTGTATTTAGGTTTCATATCCATTATCAATTGTCCATTATCAATTATCAATTATCCATTGTCAATTATCCATTATCAATTGTCAATTATCCATTATCAATTGTCAATTATCAATTGTCCATTGTCAATTGTCATACGCCGAAGCTGGCTCCCCAGGCGAAGGCCACCTCGCGGCCGTCTTCCTCAGCGAGAGGGCGCAGGCCCTGTTTGGCACGTGCGGCGTTCTCTTCCTTGAGTTCGCGGGCGAGGAGCATCATGAGGTATCTGATATAGCCATAATCGCCATCGAGGAGTTCTTGGATGAAGGGTTCGTCCCAGCGCAGTCCGGTGTGATCAATCATGAAGCGATGCTTCACGGGACCATAGGTGTTGAAATAATAGTCGCTCCAGGAAGCCGGTCGCGAGAGATGGTCGCTGACGACGAGCATCACCGTTCGCTGGTTGGGCAGCCCCTGCTTGAAGGTGTCGTCTTCCTTCAGCTGGAAGTAGAGCGACACATCGCCCGTGGCCAGAGAGGCATCGCGCAGGAGCACAACAGGGAAGAGTACCGTGTTCTGTCCGGCCGGGATGACGTAGTGTTGCTGCAGTGCGGGGTCGTCGAACGCCACGTAGTGTTGTCCTGGCTGCGCATCGGGACGCTCGGTGCCAGAGGGAATCTGTACGAGCGAGAAGTGTCGGTCGTAGTCGTAGATGAATCCCTGCGTGTTGGCGCGTAGCCAAAGTGTGTCGCGGGTGACATCGTCGCCCTCGTAGACAAACGAATAGTTGCGCTCTTCTATCTCGCCCGTAGTGCTGTTGATGAGCATCTCGAAGTTGATGGCATCGTCGGGACTGTCGTAGACGGGTAGGTCTTTCTCGCAAGCAGTGAGGGCGAGTAGGAGAGCTGACGCGGCCAGGCCGCGCCTAACGAGATAGATAGGGTGGGGGTTATTGGTTTTCATATTCTGTATCGGGTAAGGGGATGATATAATCGTTTTCGGTCATGGCTGTGCCGCTGAGCAGTAGGGTAGGGCGGAGCAGTCGTTTGCAGAGGAAGAAGATCTGTCCCTCAGCGATGAGTTCGCGGTGGTATTCGTTGTACACCTCCGTACGGACATCGTTGAGCGACGAGAAGGCATCCTGCTCGATGAGCACGTTGCGGTCGCGCATATAGGTGGTATAGAGCTGGTTGGCCTCGGCCAGATCGGTTGTCGTCTCCATAACGATGAGATACATCTCGGAGAGCCGGAGCATGGGGATGATGAGGTTCTCCGTCATGGAGGTGGCAGCGTCGTTGGTGTTGCGCCAGAATTTGCAGAGCGAGGGGTAGACGGCACCCTGCGAATCTTTGGCAGAACGGTTCCACTGTCGGAGGTATCGGTTGTTGGCAGCGGTGTTGGCTCCCTGGAAGAGCGTGTTGAACATGGCCTGTGAGAGCGAGAGATGCTCGTTCTTCCTTACCTGCGACCCGCTATTGCCCACGAAGAGCGTGTTGGTGTACGAATAGAGGTTGTACTTGCTCAGGGCAAAGAGACACTCCGAGGGTGCCATGAGGTTAGACGGCGTAAGGTTGGAGTCGCTGAAGTCGCTGACGGTGTTGAGCGCGACGACGGCCGAACCATCTTCAGTGGTGGCATTGATGACGCTGAGCGCCTCGTCGTGAGCCTGTGCTGTACGTCCGAGATAGAGGTCGATGCGAGCCTGCAGGGCTCGCACAGCCCAGTAGTTGAGTCGCAGGCGTCGGTAATAGAAATAGGTATCGTCGAGCGTCACCCGCGTGGGGAAGTTGAGTGTGCCGAGGTCGTACTGCATGACGGGGTCGGAAGTCTGCAACTGTTCGAGCGCGGTCTTGATGTCGTTGTCGAGGAACTCGACATAGTCGTCGAAGGCATAGTAGGGTGGCATCTCGGCGATTGACGTCGTCGAGCTGTAGGGCAGTCGGACCTGTCGTGATCCTTTACCGCCCGGAATCTGTCCGAACAGGCGGAGGATGTCAAACTGGCAGAAGGCGCGTATGGCTGTTGCCTCACCGGTGAGGATGGCCTTCAGCTTCGGGTCGTCGTCGAGGACGCTTCCATTGTCGTTGATGTTCTTGAGCAGCACGTTGGCCTGCGTGATGGCATAGAAGAGCTGCTGATAGATGGCCTTGAGGTTGTCCTTGGCGTAGTCGTTGGTATAGTCGTGCTGCGTCAGGTAGTTGAGGTCGGGGTTGTTGTCGTAGCTGTTGAGGTCCCATGCCCAGATGTTGGCCAGCGCCTCTGTCGATGTCATGGTGAGGTTGCGGCCGTAGGCTGTTTGGTCGGAGAGGGTCATATAGATGCCGGTGAGTGCTTCTTTGAAGCCGTTCTTCTTCTCGTAAAGGTTCTCTTCCTTGGCTTCTGTCTCGCTGCGCACGTCGAGCCAGTCGTTGCAGGCGGTGAGGGCGAGGACGATGGCTGACGCGGCCAAGCCGCGCCACACTGAACGAATAGAGACAGAGGGTGATGACGCGGCCAAACCGCGTCTTACTGAACGGAGGGGGCGATGTTTGGATATATTGTTCATGGGTGATGGGTGTTGAGGTTAGAAAGAAAGTTTGACAGAGGCCATGACGTTGCGCGAGTAGGGGTAGGCCGTACCGCGTTCGCGCTTGATGCTGCCGAAGTAGAGCAGGTCGTTGGCATTGAGGGCGAAGATGACGGCGTTGCATCGGATGACCTTCTTGATCCAGTCGTTGTCCCACCGATACTGTATGCCGGCGCTCTGCAGCTGCAGCACGTTGTCGCGCATGACGTAGCGCGAGGTGGCATGTGTTGCCTCGTTGGAGAGTCGTTTGAAGAAGGTGACGTCGCCTGGGTTGAACCAACGGTCGGAGAGCACACGCTCGTCGACGTTCTGCTGCTGGATGGTGGCCTTGGTGACCTCCACCTTGTCGATGAGCGTCTGGTTGTAGGCATAGCCGCCCCAGTAGTAGCTGAAGCTGAGGTTGAAGGTGAACTTCCCCCAGATGAGCGTCGAGCCGATGTTGCCACGGTAGAGCGGTTCGGCCGATCCGCAGTAGACCTTGTCGCCGGCATCCCATGTTGTGGTGAGCTGTCCGTTGCGGTCGAGGAAGAGCTCTTGTCCTGTCGAAGGGTCGATGCCGAGCGAGCGTACGGCATAGATAGCGTTCTGCGGGTAGCCTTCGAAGAAGAGGCTGCTGACGTCGACCGACTGTCGGAGGTATTCCTCGTTCTGTTGCTTGATGGCCTCAGAGAGCTTCGATATTTCGTTCTTGTTGTAGACGAGCTGTCCGCTGACAATCCAGTTGATGTGTTTCTTCGGATTGCGGATGATATAGCCGCTCATAGAGAGCTCCCATCCCTGGTTGCGCACCTCGCCGATATTGGCCATATAGGAAGCGAAGCCCGACGAGAGGGGCAGGTTCATATAAGAGAGCAGGTTGGAGGTCGTCTTGCGGTACCAGTCGAAGGATCCTTTCACACGGTCGTTCCACAGGCCCCACTCGATGCCGAGGTTCACCTCTTTCGTCTTCTGCCAGGTCAGGTCGGGGTTGCCCAGTCCGATGAGCTGTGCTCCCACCCAGTTGGCATATTTGTTGTCGGTGATGTGCTGATAGGCCGTGAAGGCACCGCTGTTGCTGGAGAGCTGCGAGCCCGTCTCGCCATAGCTGGCGCGTAGCTTCAGGTTGTTGAGCCATTGGGCCTTGATGAAGTGTTCGTTGTGGAGGTTCCATCCGGCTCCGACGCTGTAGAAGGGTGCCCACTTCCTGTCGCTGCCGTATTCCGACGAGCCGTCGATGCGGTAGGAAGCATCGACGAAGTAGCGGTTGTCGAACGAGTAGTTGATGTTGCCCGTCAGTCCGAGCATGCGGCTAAGCGACTTCGTTCCCGACGGTGTGCTGTTCTGTGCATACTGTCGGCCGTTCATGATGCTGGTCACCTCGTCGGAAGAGAATCCCTCTACGGTGAAGAGATAGTGGTAGGCATCGCTTTGGTTGATGCTGTAGTTGAGACCTGCATAGAGCTGGTGCTTCTTGGCAAACGTCTTGTTGTAGGAGAGGGTCAGCTCGCCGTCGTAGGTCGTTGTGCGCCCTGTGCCGTAGCGGTAGAGGCCTCGGCGCAGGAATCCCTCGTCGGTTTCGTATTGTGCGTTGTCGGCGAAGTAGCTGTGCTCTGCCGGGAGGAAGTAGTCGCTCGTGTTCTGTTGTGTCGATATGCCTATCTGTCCACGCAGTCGGAGCTCGGGCAGGATGTTCCAGTCGATGGAGAAGTTGTTGGTGATGTTCTGATAGCCCGACTGGTCGAACCAGTTGAGGCTGGCATCGTAGAGTGGGTTCTGCGTGGTGCTGCCGCCGAGGAAGGCCGGGAAGGCGCGTACGAGTCGGCCGTTGGCATCGTAGGGCGCGTTGTAGGGCTGCTGCTGAGCGTATGTGGAGAAGCTGCCGTAGGGACTCTCCTCGCTGTTGTTGATGGTGACGGCGGTGTAGTTGCGGAAGACGAGATTCTTCAGGTTGTACATCAGCGTGATGCCGCCGTTGAAGGTTTTACGGCTCGATCCCTTCATGGCACCCTCAACATCTTTCCATCCGAGTGATGCTCCCCAGCGGAACTCCTCGCTGCCGCCCTCGAAGCGTGCCTTGTAGTCTTGTCCGATGCCGGTGCGGACGGGCTTCGAGAGCCAGTCGGTGTCGGTGCCGGAGAGCACGGAGCGCAGTCGCTGATAGTACACCTCGCGGGTGTCAATCTGCAGGGTAGGGTGGTTCGGACGGTCGTAGAGTCCTGCGTCGTACTCCAGCTGCAACTTCTGTGCGGCGTTGAGCAGGTTGTACGACGAGAGGTCGGGCAGCTCGATGGTCGTTCCGGCTTCGATGTTGACCTTCAGGCTTCCGGGCTCGGGGCGTTTCGACATGACGACAATCACACCGTTGGCACCACGGCTGCCATAAATGGCCGTGGCGGCAGCATCCTTGAGGATGTTGATGCTCTCTATCTCGTCGTCGTTGTAGTCCATGAGTTTGGTGAGCGAAATCTCGAAGCCGTCCATGATGATGAGCGGTGCATTGGTTTCGTTCTGAACACCCTGGTTGAACTCCTGAACGTTGGTAGGCAGCGATGCACCGCCGCGGATGGTGATGTTGGGCAGGTTGTTGGGGTTGGAGCCGTTGAGGTTGTCGATGCCGAGGTTGATGCTGGCATCGATGCTCTTCAGCGTCTGCAGCAGGTTGGAGCCTTTGTAGATGTCGAGCTGCTCCCTGTCGATGTTGGCCACCGATCCGGTGAAGCTCTCCTTGGGCTTGCTGAAGATACCCGTCACGACCACTTCGCTGAGCAGTGTGTTGTCTTCCTGCATCCTGATCTTCATCTCCTTTTTCAGGGGAACGACGGCGGTCTTCATGCCGATGTAGCTCACCTGCACCTGGTTGTTGCCCGAGAGATAGTAGTCGAAGTGGAAGGCACCGTTCAGGTCGGTGACGGCCACCACGTTGGTGCCCACCACCTTCACCTGTGCGCCGATGACGGGTTCGCCCATCTCGTCCTCGACATATCCGCCTACGGTCTGCATCTTTCCCTGCGATGTCTGCCGCTTGCGGTCTGTCTTCAGCGTGACGTTGACGAACTTGCCGTCGACGCTATATTCCAAAGGAGTGTTCTTCAGGGCGAAGTCGACGATGTCGAAGAATTTGGCATTCGTCTGCTTTCCCGTCACGCGATAGTTCTGAACGTCGTCGTAGGTAAATAGGAACTTGTAAGTGGAGCTTTGTTCCAACCGTAGGAAGACGCTGGGCAGCGGTTCGTTGTCGAAGGTCATCGTAAGCCTTGTTTCGTTCTTCTGGGCAGAAGCAGCGAGGCAACCAATGGCCATGAGGAGCGCGTAAAAGAGTCTTTTCATTTTGTTTGTTTTTTATTGATACTACGAAACGGTAAGAAAAAAGGTTATGATTTTTCAGAAAAAAATGTATTTATGCCAATATTGTTTTCTTTTTTTGTATTTTTGCACCCAAAAAGGAAGCCGACATCTCATGGTGTCGGTAACGAATGGATGCACGACAGGAAAGATTTCGACCAGCTGTTCCGACTCTACTATGAACCGCTCTACAGGTTTGCCCTGCAGTTCATAGCCGACCGCGAGGAGTGCCACGACATTGTGAGTGGCGCCTACGAAGACGTGTGGCGCAGCTTCGAACGCATCGAAGCGGCTACGGTGAAGTCGTATCTATATACGAACGTGCGTAATAAATGTATCGACCTCCTTCGTCGCCAACGGTGCCACAGCCGCTACATCGGCTATGTGGAACACCTCAGCGAGAGGTACGCCCACGAACGATACCAGACGGAACACGAAGAGACACAACGACTGATAGACAGCATCCTCGGCAGCATGAAGTCGCCGACGCGCGAAATTCTTGAGGCCTGCTACCTGCACGAGAAGAAATACAAGGAGGTGGCCGCGGAAATGAACATCAGCATCGCCACGGTGAAGAAACACATGGTAAGGGCGCTGAAGATGTTGCGCGAACTAAAAAAAACGTTAAATCCATAACCTAACGACAGCTATCTTCGTATTACCCTTAGAAGGTGGAAGCATCATTGCTAAAAGGAACCTATTCACGGTTATAACAAAAGTGGAATAAAAAAATGCAACAAGATAAGGACATACGGTTGGAAAAGGCTCTCGACATCATCGAGGCCGGCACTGACATCAGCGAAGAGCAGCTGCAAGAGTTGCTCGGCGACGACGCATTGCTCGGCGACGTAGCCCTCGCCAACGAGCTGCAGGCCGCCGTGCGGGCGCAGGGAGCCGTCGATGTGGAGGCCCGGTTAGAGAAGTTCCACCAGTCGGCAAGCAGCGCCCAACAGCTCGTCTCGATGGGCCGCCCCAACACGGTCGATAGCCCAAGCAAGAAGCCGTCGGCACGTCTTATCCGCCGGCTGATACCCGTCTTAGCCATTGCTGCCGCCTTCATAGGGGCCGTCGTCATGTTGCTGCCACGGTCATTATCACCCAACACCCATCAACCATCACCCAACACCACAGAGGTGTTCACCGCCGATGCAACACCAGCCGAACTCACACTGACCGACCAGAACGGGAAGACGCTGGCGCTGAAAACAACTGCCGACCGCCAACCGGCACCCATCAGCATCGACGACTACTGCAAGATGCTCTCTCAAGCCGAGACAGAACGGATGACGCTCGACGTGCCTTATGGCAAGAGTGCCGACATCATCCTGCCCGACGGCTCCATAGCCTACCTCCATCCTGGCTCGCGACTGCGCTTCCCGACCGACTTCTCGGGCCCGCAGCGCGTCGTCATCCTTGAAGGCGAGGCCTATTTCAAGGTGAAGCACGACAGCAGCCGTCCCTTCGTCGTGATGGCCGACGGCATGCAGACAACGGTGCTCGGAACAGAGTTCCACGTCAGCTCACACAGCCACGAGGTAGTGCTCGTCACGGGCAGCGTGCGCGTCAGCAGCGAAGGTCAGCAGGTGATGCTCCGCCCCCATCAGCAGTGCAGCTTCGCCAATGGCGAATGTCTGACGGCAGAAGTCGATGTGACACCCTACGAGATGTGGCGCGACGGCTATCTCTACTTCGACAACGTCGAGCTGCGCACCATCCTCGAAGCCATAGGCCAGAACTTCAACATGACGGTGGAGTTCCGCAACACCGAGGCTCTCCACTACAAGATGCGCTTCATCAGCGAGCGCAACAAGGGGGTGCAGGCCGCCATCGACATGATGAACCGCATGAAGAAGGTCAGCGTCCGTCAAGAGGGCAACCGCCTCGTCGTGGAATAGTATAAAAAGAATATTCTATTTATCGGGGTTCTCCCTATCTCATTGCTCTTGAAGCCACCTGGCGAAGACGGGGTCGGAGAGGAACACTTCGCGGCCATCCTGTTCAATCAGGTCGCGTTCGAGCAGGGCACTCTTGAGCCTCGGGATGTTGGAAGTGCTGCCAAGATTGTAGCCTTCGCGAACAGCATTGTTGCCGAGGTCAGCGTGATGTCCGTCGGCCAAGGCTCGCAAGGCATTCAGCTGATAGCCGGTGAGCGTTGCTATCTGCTGTTTGAATAGGGGCGTGCATGTATCGAGTAGCGAGCGGAAAGCCGTATATAGGTGTTCCTTTGTGGCCGTTTCGCCTTCGGACAGCATGGAGAGCAGGATGGCCGCCAGTTGCTGTACGTAGGAACTCTGCAGGTCTACCAGCGTGCATAGTTCAGCCACTACCTCAGTACTGATACTTCTTCCACGTTCCCTAAAGTGGCTCTGAATATATTCTGTCCAAGCCTCAACGGGAATCTTGGTGAGATACATCATCTGGCCGAATTGGTAGAAAGGCTTGCTGCGCTGTCCAAAGAGGCTTGTCATCAGATGTTTCTTGCTCCCGAACAGACAGTAGCTGGTCAGCTGCTGGTGCTGCCACACTGTTCTCAGCCGTTTCTGTACAGTTAGAGAGTCGGAAAACTCGCCTATCTGCTGGAACTCATCGATGCATACCACGATGCGCTTTCCCTTACGTTGCGCAATCTGTTCGGGCAAGTTCAGAATCTCTTCGGGTGAATGTGTTGCCGGAGTGATACCCAGCGAGAGGGAAATGTCGGAATTGGGTTCAGGGCTGATGGACACTTTGGGTACCAGCCGCGCGATAAAGTCTCGCGCATTTTCCATCCATAGCTCCTTTCTTGATGCCGTCTGCATGAGTATTGCAGCTGAGAAAGTGTTGTAGAAGTCGTACTCTGTCTTGCAGGCAAACATGTCCATGTGAACCATGATGACACGCTCCTTGTCCACCATGCTGATGGCTTTTTTCACAAGTGATGTTTTTCCCCAGCGGCGCGGCGAGATAAGGATGGTGTTGATACCAGCTTCGAAGTTGCTGCATAGAAGTCGAGTTTCTTGTTCTCGATCTGTGAAATTGTAGTTGTCAACGGCTACACCGAAGACAAAACTGCGTTGTCCGAATCCTTCCTTTATCATGGTTCTTTTCTTTATTTGTCGGTGCAAAGATAACCTTTATTATTTAATTACACAAACTTGTGTTACACAAATTTGTGTTACACAAACATGTGATGCCTCTATTTTTGTTTATTTAACGAACTGTTGTCAAACAATTCAGGCTCTCAGCTTCGGGTTCTCGATGTGCCTGAGCTTATCGCGGTGCGTCTTCTTCTCGATGCTGCGCAGCAGCTCTTCCGTCAGGTCGACACCCGTCTGGTTGGCCAGACAGAGAAGCACCCACAGCACGTCGGCCATCTCTTCGCCGAGGTTGGGCTTCTCGCCCGGTTTGAAGCTCTGGTCGCCATACTGCCGCGCAATGACGCGAGCCAGCTCGCCCACCTCCTCGGTGAGGCAGGCCATGTTGGTCAGTTCGGAGAAGTAGCGCACACCATACTCCCTGATCCATTTGTTTACCCTCTGTTGCGCCTCGCGCAGTGTCATTTCTTCTGCCATATCTGATTCTTCATTCCTTGTTCTTCGTGTCCATGCAGATGGTGACGGGGCCGTCGTTGACAAGCTCCACCTGCATGTCGGCACCAAACTCGCCTGTACCTACAGGATGGTGGAGTAGGGTAGAGAGCTCCTCGCAGAAGCGTTCGTAGAGGGGGATGGAGATTTCATGGCGGGCAGCGCGGAGCCACGAGGGGCGGTTGCCCTTCTTGTAAGAGGCAAACAGCGTGAACTGACTCACCACCAAGGCATCGCCATCCACGTCCAGGATGCTGCGGTTCATCACACCCTCGTCGTCGTCGAAGACGCGCAGCATCGCTATCTTCTTGCTCAGCCACGCCACGTCGTCAACCGTGTCGGCAGCTTCTACGCCCAGCAATATCACATACCCCCTGCCGATGGCGGCCTTCACCTTGCCGCCGATGCTTACCTGTGCGCGGCTCACACGTTGTACTACTGCTCTCATAGCTCAAAACGGTATCCAAGATTCACTGACAGGTAGCGGTTCTTTGCGTTTGCCGATTTCAGTACGTCGCCGAAACCGAAATGGTAACGGGCATCCACAAACACATTCTTCCACTCGTACCTGACGGCGCGCCAGTCCTCCAAGCGGCACTTCTTCGTCGAGAAGCTGATGCCTCGGGCCGAGCGCAAAGGCAATAACTGCCTTTCGACCGCAAAGATAATGCTTTTCAGCGAGACGCGCAACTTTTTCACTTGTTTTTTCGCCTTTTGACCGGGGAACACCGTTTTCCTGACAGAAGGGCGGAGGGACAAAAAGAGCCCGCACCGTTCATCTTGCTGATGAATCGGTGCGGTTCAAACACTACTTACATCTTTTGCCCTTTTGCAAATAATCGAATTCTATTTTACATGATAACACCATAAATGTATTCCAGACCATATCGTTGCTTTTTTCATCAACAAAGAACTCAATTCCAAATTTAAAGATATGCCAATCTGAAATTTTATTGCTTTGTGAATTTCATTGTGTGTTTAACTCCGTTAATATCTGTCACCTCCAGGGAATATAAAGCGTTTGGCAACGAGCTGATATTGATATTTCCATCCGAATTAATCATACCTTCAGAAACTAAATTATAAGAGTGAGTGGATAGACGGCGTATTATGTAATCTCTGTAAAGTTCTTTATCATAAAGCCTCGAAGCTTTTGCTCTCACACTGATGTTTTCGTCTGTTATTCGAAATTCGGGCGTAAAGCCATTGGAGGACGACTGAAGTGCCGGCAGTGTATACTTGTTGCTCCAAACATTACCTTTACTGTTATATGCGCGAATTCTGAATTCGGAACTCAACTCTTTGTCAACAGTAGCGACGAAAAAGCCTTTCTTGAAATCAGGAACTTCGTAATAAATTGGTACATCGCCCTGATCTTTTTGTTCTACAACAATTCGAGTAACCCCCTCAAGATTCCCAAGGCCAATCACAACATCTCTCACATATTCATCATCGATTGGCAGGATTTTTTCTTTCCGCATGGAAACTTTCCTTGGAGGGCAGTTGACCAGATAGTAGTATTCCTGAAGAATATTGTTATATGAGTCATTGTAAACCACCCTAAAACGCAGTAAGCCATCGCATGTAACAGAGTAATTAGAAAGATTCCCGATGTTGAGACTGGAAATATTTATGTTCAATGACGTGTTCGTTGGCTGGCTATGCAATAACGTCCAAGATCCGTCATTGTTCATGACTGACACAGTCCACCCTCCAATCCCCCAATATGTCGGGGTGAACCGGCCCACATAATAATTATAGTCATAATTCGTGGTTGTGGCAGCAGCATTTCTTCCCCAGCCTAAAAAGCGGGAAATGTTCTTATTGGAGTTTGATATAGCTGGTTCAATAGATATATGGCCAGTTTGACAGTCGAGAACATTGGACGTACTTGCTGAAGTAGTTTGATAGTCAAACTCTCCTCCTGTCGCGACACCAAAGTCCAGCCAGTTTAGCAAACTCCGGAAAAACCAGTGCATATTGGCATCATTTAAATTACGGACAAGTGTCTCACGCCCAAAATCATATCGCATCAGTTGCGTAATTTTCTTGGTGCTGTTTGGAATGAAATAGCGGAGTGATTCATTATTGTTCCATTGAGCAGGAGCGTATAAGCTATATGAAATGTTTTCTCCGTCTGTTATGCCGAGCGAACCCTTTGTAGCCTTGTTCAGAGCCTGAAGCCTGTTTGTATATGGCATAAGTGCATCATCTACGAAACGTTGAAAAGAAGTAAGATTGCTCTTTACTATGGGCTGGATCTTCAGGTTTATGTCCCAGATGAGACCGAAACCTTTTGCTAAGTCGCGGAGCGCAACTGTGACAAAATCATATTTACCGCTTTCACAGGTATTTGACAACCAGAAAGAGCAATTTTCATCTATAATATCTTTATAATATGTAATGTTGAAATCTTCATTTTCAAAGAAAGAGATGTCAACACTGTCGGCGTAATTGTGGTTGACGGAGCGGACGACATCATTGTAGATGAGAGATTTCAATTGTGCATCAACTGATTGGGGGGCATAAGGACAAGAGATATTTTGTTTGGCGACTGAAACGTCAGACAGTAAATCGGAATCGCAGGCAGATTCCTCCATATAGGCTGTCACCCGAATAGGTATCGTGGTGGGCATTGCCTCTTCCCATATTTCACAGGCATGTTGGAACGCTGTTTTCATATATAAGGGCCAATCCCCCTCGTAGTCCACAATAATTTTGGCACCACCATTCACAGACCTGGCGACTGGAAGTCCGAAATTACAGGTATTGACAATGCTGGACATGTGCGTTGGAGAGTTCATTACTGTCTGGCTGAATCCAAGCAGGTACGTAACCAGACAAAAGAAAATACCATATACTCTTTTCATCTTATTATTATTTTTAATGTTTTACAATTATCATATTTTATAAGATACAGGCCTGAACGCAGGCCACTTATCGGCAAAGTTTCTGTACCTGACGCCGTAAGCAATACCGACCCGTCAGTAGAGCAGATACAAACCCTCTTCCCATTTGGATACAGCATTCCGCCTTCTATCTTGGGCATCTTCCTGTCGTCTGCCACAACGTCATTAATGCCACTGTTGTATTCCTCGCAGGCCTTGCGAACTTCAGGGTCGGTCACGTAGTCGGAAGTGCATACCCAGTCGCTGAGGGCACCTCCGCCCTTGCTTCTGAACCAAACACGGTATTTCTCATCCCAATCCCACCACATATCTCCACCAATATCATACCAGAGGTTAATCCCAACGGTGTCTCCCCTTACGGTTACACGCTCTCTTAGGTAATCGTAATTCGATTCATGTGGCTCAATGGAATAATACATATAAAAGGGTACCTTGTCCCAACCGATCCGCTCAAAAACTATTGCGTAGATATTTTTGCACACAGCTTCCAACTGACACCCCGATCCCTCGAAGGTGCTATCCGTGTAGTTGAAATAGTCATAATAGAAGTCCAAGTCGAGAATTTCCACCTCACAGTTGGGGTCAATTTTCGTGACCTGTGGTGGCTGGGGCTTTTCCTGCGATTTTATTTCTATCGCACTTATACACAAAAGGGTTGTTAATAATAAGTATTTCATTTCTTTTTCACTTTTTGAGTTTTCAGGTAATTTCCATTCTCATAATAACGGA
This sequence comes from Prevotella sp., assembly GCA_017635615.1. Lineage (GTDB taxonomy): Bacteria > Bacteroidota > Bacteroidia > Bacteroidales > Bacteroidaceae > Prevotella. The sequence goes on along the minus strand of JAGBLC010000105.1, from coordinate 1,982 downwards.
GGACATAAATGCCCGGCTCTTCAAACTTTTGCAAATCCTGAATTTGGTGTATATGTCCAATCAGGTTGCCATCAAAAGCATACACATGAATGTCTGTTGTCGCCAAAGGATTGCCGTTTTCGTCGAATTGTCGTGGAATGGTGATAGTCCTTATAGCTGTCCCATAAGCGTTTTGCACTTTTATCCTTACTGTAGCTTTTGCTCCTCCAAAGATGGTGTTCATTTTCATACTTGCATAATATGGAGTGTAGCAACTATATGCCGTAGCTGAGCTGGCATACTCTTCTTTCACTGTAGCATATACATAGTAGGCACCCTGATATGTGACATTGACAATGACATCGTAGTAGGTAGGATCCTCACTACTTACGGTGATACCCGTATATTCTGCTTTGACGATCCTTGGCTTCAGTTCGAGGGTCAAGTTGTATTCCAGACAACAGTCTTGTCCGTTAACAGTACCATTAAACAGTATCTTCGCATGGATGTCACCCTCTGAGTCTATCAGGTACAAGTGCTCGTTTGTTATAGCTGGGGTCGTAAGTTCCGCACCATTATAATTCATAACAGTCTGGTAGCCTCCATTTTTCAAAGGGAGTCTGTACTCCCAATGAGCATTGGCTATACTAACATTGGCCGGTGATATGCAGAAATGATGTGAAGCGTATGCAGAAGCTATGCCACTTTCGTCTATGTCCGTGCCTTTGATTTCTATATGCTCAGAGTGCTCGCTGAGGTTCCATCCTATTTTATTGAGAAGCTCTATGGTCAGGTCATCAACTTCTGTACCCCAGCTATCGGCTTCTTCATAGTTCATTAGTGATAAAGAATTCATTAAATACTTTAAAGATTTATCGGATTCAAAAACTGGCGGAGCATAAAGTCTATGTTTGGCATTGATACTATCAACGTAGAGATACCCACAAGAGGGTTGTACAAAACTGTTTAGAGCCGCGCTATATTTGAGCCTTTTTACGGAAATAGCACTCAAGCTGTCTCCTTCGCTTGATATAATCATTTTTTCGAAAGGAGAGAAATTGCTATTTTTCAGCACTACATATCCATGAATTCCCATATCAAGGGAACCTCCAAATCCCATAATTCTCGCTATCGACCGCAGTGCTGCGTAAACAAGATTTCTTTTGGACGTGCCTCCATTTTCCGCGTCCACATCCCATTTGCTTGTTGGGTTCAGTTTGATAATGCCATGAGTTTGATGGCCTGATTCCAAACGCAGATGCTGTAAAAGACTTAAAGGGTACGAGGTGTTGCCTAATTGCTGATGAAGAACGTCTAATAATATGTCGTAAGACATACTTTCGTCGTATTTCACATCAATTTTTATGGTATCTCCATTTTGAAGGTACGCGCACCAGATATTGGCTGCAGTTTCTATAGCAGTCTTTTCCCTGTCACTAATCCCATTGTAGTTGCATTGAATGACTCCTCTCCCCGCGCTTCTTGTCCGATTGGGCTTAGCTCCCTGCGACATGCTTATAGAGGTTTTCCCCAGAGTGTAGTTTTCTCCACAGGCGACATGGACTATTTCTTGAGCTTGAACTGTCGAGATTATAGCTACTGAATAAAGTACCAGAGTAAGTAATCGATATATTCTTTTTGTCATCAGTGTTTCTTTTTAATATACATATTAATATATATAATTGCCTATATAGCTGTTGCCATCCTCGTCATAGAGGCAAATCCTGTAGGCCCCGCTGCCGTAGAACGAGAGGTTGTAGTACAGCGTGCCGTCGTCCGTCACGGGATGGTTGTCCTCCATGATGAGCGTGCCGTCCTTATAGATACGTACACACGCGACGTCGAACGAGGCAGAAAGACTCAGCGTGCCTGAAGAGGCTTCGTAAGTGCCCGACACGTCCGCAAGGGCAGGGGCGCGGTGGGGAAATTCCTTCAACATGTCATCATCGTCGTTGATGACGTTTACGATTTGGATACAGAATGTCGTAGGCTCGGCAGCCCTT
>JAGBLC010000104.1 GCA_017635615.1 Prevotella sp. | reverse complement strand
CTTGCTGAAACTCGGCCGAAAGGGAGAAGCCAACGGACGCTTCTACAAGCTGGTGAACTACGGCAAGCAGCACATCTTTGAGCACATCACGATGGACTATTTCGCCGTGTCGCTGCCCGACCTGCTCATCTGGGAGGACAGTCTCGACGTGAAAAACCGAATCCACTGTCTCTATATGCTTGCCCTCGGCTATTACGGGCTTGGCGAGCGAGCCAAGACTAACCGCTATCTTGCCGAGGTCCGTCAGCTCGACATCAATCACCAAGGTATCCAGTCATTTCAAACATTCATCGCACAATGAGACATCGCATGATATTAGCAGCCTTACTGGCTGTCGTGGCAACATGGGCCGTTGCCGGTGTGCCCACCGTGACATGGGACCGGCATAGTCTGATTATCGACGGACGACGCGTCTGTCCTGTCATGGGCGAAGTACACTACTCTCGCATCCCTGCCGATGAGTGGGCCGACGAGGTGCGTAAGATGAAAGAGGGGGGCGTGACCGTCATCGCCACCTACGTGTTCTGGAATCACATCGAGGAAGAGGAAGGCGTCTTCAACTGGAGCGGCCAGCGTGATTTGCGCCGTTTTGTCGAGGTATGCAAGAATGAGGGCCTGCCCGTTGTTCTGCGCGTAGGTCCCTTCTGCCATGGCGAGGTGCGCAACGGTGGCATCCCCGACTGGGTGTTCACCAAAGGTTGTAAGACACGTTCTGAGCAGCCCTTGTTCCTCGCTTTCGTGGAGCGTCTCTACCGTCAGATATTCACTCAGATTCAGGGTCTGCAGTGGAAGGACGGCGGACCTTTAATTGCCTGCCAGTTCGACAACGAGTACCGTGGCTCTGGCGACTACCTAATGGCCTTAAAGCGTATAGCCCTACATATTGGCTTCGACCTCCCGTTCTATACCCGAACTGGTTGGCCCGAGCTGTCTAAGCCCGTTCCTTTCGGTGAGATGCTGCCACTCTATGGCGACTATGCCGACGGATTCTGGGAGCGCTCCATCGAAGAAACGGCTGGCAACTATTACAAGGCTTTCCAGTTTAAGGCTTTCCGCTCATCCACCGCCATTGCTACCGAACAGCTTGGCAAACAGGAGGAGCGGCTGAATCGGGGCGATGAGCAATATCCGTATTTCACATGCGAGCTGGGTGGCGGCATGATGCCTGCCTATCATCGTCGCCCCTATATCTACCCGGAGGACGCCCTGTCGATGGCGGTGGTCAAGCTGGGTAGCGGTTCCAATCTGTTGGGCTATTATATGTATCATGGCGGCACTAATCCCGAGGGTAAGACCTGGCTCAACGAGATGCAACGCACCGTAGCAACCAACTATAACGACATGCCCGTGAAGAACTACGATTTCCAAGCCCCGCTCGGCGAGTTCGGTCAGAAGAATCCGCATTATTACCTGCTTCGCCCCCTACACCTTTTCATGCATGACTATGGTGAGATGCTGGCTCCGATGGAGGCCACGTTCCCCTGTCGGCAGGATCTGCCCAAGGGTGATGACTCTGATCTTCGCTGGTCGTATCGCTCGAAGAACGGTAGCGGCTTTATCTTCATCAACAACTATGAACGCCTTCAGAACCTCTCTGCTAAGAAAAATGTCCAGTTGGAGGCCTGTGGCGTGAAACTGCCGAAGATGACTATTCCTGCCGGAACAATCGGTGTGCTTCCCGTCAATGTCGATGGCATCCGCTTTGCCACAGCCCAACTTGTAGCCAAGCGTGATGGCAGGATCTACATGCAACAGATCAAGGGCATCCCCACCACTATCGCCCTTCAGGATGGCACGACACTGAAGAACCTGAAGCCCCAGGGCACAGACAAACCGGTGTGTCAGAATATCTATTTGTTGACGAGCGAAGAGGCAGGTCGTCTCTTCTTGAGCGAGACACCACAAGAGAATATCAGATTCAGCGTCGCATGCGAGAAGAAGCGTGAGGCAGGCCCCCTGCGTTCCATCACCATCGGGGTGAACAAAGCGGCAGAGGAACCCTCCGATGAGGATTTCCTACAGGCCGCTGTCTATCGCGTCACAGTGCCTGAGGCTGCTGTTTCTAAATATCGCCGACTGCTGAGAATCGACTATCAGGGCGACTGTGCCCGTCTTTATGCCGACGGCCGATTCGTGGCCGACCACTTCAACAACGGGCGTCCTTTCCTCTACGGCCTTTGGCGCCTGCCGCAAGGCTGCACCCAGCTGGAGCTGCGCATCCTGCCTATGCAGGCCGATGCACCCATCTATCTCCCTCGTGAGGCCGACTCTACTCCCGGCGAGGCAGTAAAAAGTATCATTATCACAGGCGAAGGACTATGACGAAACGGCACACTCTCACATGGCTGCTTTCACTTTGCAGTCTGCTCTCTGCCGGTGCGCAACAGGCCATTGACCTTTCCGGCACGTGGCAACTGGCCTTAGGTGAGCAGCCAGTATATAACGACCAGATGACCCTGCCAGGCTCTATGATTACTGCTGGCAAGGGCGATGAAGTAACAGTAAACACCTTGTGGACTGGTTCTACCTACGACTCGTCGTACTACTTCAACCCCTGTATGCAGCAGTATCGCGAGGCCGGCAACGTGAAATACCCCTTCTTCCTTACTCCCGACCGCCACTACGTGGGCAAGGCCTGGTACAAGCGGTCGGTGCAAGTGCCGAAAGACTGGAAGAAGAAGCGCGTCGTCCTCTATTTAGAACGGCCCCATATCGAGACCACTGTCTATGTCAACGGCAGGGAGGTGGGGCACAGAATGTCGCTGTCGGTGCCCCATCAGTACGATGTGACCGACTTCATTCGCCCCGGCCGACTTAACGACATTGCCATTTGCGTCTACAACGGTATCGAGCATGTGGGCGTAGGACAAGACTCCCATAGCGTGACCGACCAGACACAGGGTAACTGGAACGGAATTGCGGGCCGAATGGAGCTGCGCACACAGCCGCAGCCAGTCATCCGCATCACTCACGACATTGCCCGGCGCGTGGCATGGATTCAAATGGATGGCGAGCAGTATGAGGTATCGTTGGGCGACAGCGTGAGGTGCTGGAGCGAGTTCGACCCTTATCTCTATACCCGCACCGTTGAGCACCATGGACAGCCGTTCACCGTCACTTTCGGCATTCGCGATATCACCATTCAGAACCGACAGCTTGTGCTGAATGGTCAGCCTGTATGGCTGCGCGGCACGGTAGAGAGCTGTTGCTTCCCAGAGACGGGCTATCCACCGATGGATGTGGAGTCGTGGATACGCATCTTCAGGAAATGCAAGGAGTACGGACTCAACCACATGCGTTTCCACAGCTATTGTCCGCCCGAAGCGGCTTTCGTCGCTGCCGACAGGCTGGGGTTCTATCTGCAGCCCGAAGGCCCTTCGTGGCCCAACCATGGCGTGCGGCTGCGAAGAGGACAGATCATAGACCAGTATCTGCTGGACGAGTCGAAACGCATTATCGACGCCTACGGTCATCACCCTTCGTTTCTGATGATGGCTGCCGGCAACGAGCCTGCGGGCGACTGGGTAAGCTATTGCAACGACTGGGTGAAGGCGATGAAGGCCTACGACCCGACAAAGATCTACTGCGGTGCTTCTGTCGGAGGCGGTTGGGCCTGGGACAACGGTTCAGAGTATCACGTAAAGGGTGGCGCACGTGGTCTTGACTGG
>JAGBLC010000103.1 GCA_017635615.1 Prevotella sp. | reverse complement strand
GACCTACGCAACCATTCGCTGCTGCACAACAACACCTTCGCCATCGAGGGGCGTTGCCGACGGTTCGTTGAGTTCGAGACGAAGGAAGAGCTGCTGCAGGCCATCGCCACACTGGGCGACGACGACCGCCGGCTGATGATCCTTGGGGCGGGCAGCAACCTCTTGCTGACGAAAGACTTCGAGGGGACGGTGCTCCGTTCGGCCATCCGCGGCATGCAGCTTGTCGGCAACACCGCCGCGGAGCCTGCCGCCGATACGACGGAAGGCAGACAGGCTGCAGCAGCATCCGACGAGATACTGCTTCGCTGCGGCTCCGGCGAGAAATGGGACGACGTGGTGGCCCATTGCGTGGCCAACGGATGGTATGGAGCGGAGAACCTGACGCTCATCCCCGGCGACGTGGGAGCCAGTGCGGTGCAGAACATCGGGGCCTATGGCGCTGAGGTGAAGGACATCATCTGGCGCGTGGAGGCTGTCGATGTACACACCGGAGAGGAACGCTCCTTCGATGTCGCGGAATGTCAGTATGCCTATCGCAACAGCATCTTCAAGCGAGCCGACCACCGGCAATGGCTGATTACCTACGTCACCTACCGGCTCAGCAAGCACTTCGAGCCTCGTCTGGACTATGGCAACATCCGCAGCGAACTGCAGCGGAGGGGCATCGACCATCCGACGGCGGCCCAGCTGCGAGAGTGCATCATCGACATACGGCGTGCCAAGCTGCCCGACCCTGAGGTGACGGGCAATGCCGGAAGCTTCTTCATGAACCCCGTCGTCAGCAGGGAGAAGTTCATGAGCCTGGAAAAACAATACCCCGGCCTACCCCACTACGATGTCGGCCCGTCGGAAGTGAAGATTCCTGCGGGATGGATGATCGAGCAGTGCGGATGGAAGGGAAAGGCGTTGGGCCGTGCCGGTGTGCACGACAAGCAGGCGCTGGTGCTGGTGAACCGTGGCGGGGCGACAGGCAGCGAGGTGCTGCAGCTCTGCCAGGCCATCATCAGCGACGTAGAGAAGAAATTCGGTGTCACACTACGGCCGGAAGTGAATATTTATTGAACATTGAGGATTGATGCGACTGACTTTTCTCGGAACAGGAACCTCCGTGGGCGTGCCCACCATAGGGTGCCACTGTAAGGTGTGCTCCAGCGACGACCCGCACGACAAACGGCTGCGGACTTCGGCACTGGTGGAGACCGGACAGACACGGCTGCTCATCGACATCGGACCCGACTTCCGGCAGCAGATGCTGCCCCTGCCCTTCAGGAAGATTGATGCGGTGCTGCTGACACACATCCACTACGACCATGTGGGCGGCATCGACGACCTGCGACCTTTCTGCCAGTTCGGCGAGGTGAACGTCTACGCCAACGAGTCAACGGCACAGGGACTGATGCACACCGTGCCCTACTGCTTTGCCGAACACCGCTACCCCGGAGCTCCGAAAATCAACCTGCACACACTGCCGCCCCACCATCCGCTGAGGGTCAACGAGCTGGAGGTGGTTCCCTTCGTCGTCAATCACGGACAGCTGCCTATCTTTGCCTATCGCATCGGTCCGCTGGCCTACATCACGGACATGAAGACCATCGACGAATGGGAGCTGCGCTGGCTGGAAGGTGTCGACATCTTGGTGACCAACGCCCTGCGCTTTATGCCCGAACACCACGCCCATCAGAATGTGGACGATGCCATCGCCTTTGCCCGCCGCATCGGAGCACGCCAGACCTACCTCATCCATTCGTGCCACGACATCGGACTGCATGCCGAAGTGAACGCCCGTTTGCCCTACGATGTGCAGTTGGCTTATGATGGACAGACCGTAGAAATAGACGCGGAATAGTCTTAAAGAATGTGTACAGGCACGGTTTAAGTGTTAATTAAAGTTGTAATACGGAATAAAAACAGCCAATCTCTTGGTCGATTGAAGATTAATGCCTAAATTTGCACCGTGTTTTTCATAGTATTAGATTTAAGGTTAACATTAGTTTTGGAGTACGGCGGTACTCCTTTTTTTTTGTCCTTACGTCTATTTACGAAACTTCCTGTAAAGCTTCCACGCCAACAAGGCGCCGTCGAGCATGCCGGCACCCGTCGTCATCAGGGCTTGCATGCGATGGCCCTTCTTCAGCGGTTCAGGTTTGGCGAAAAGCTGCCGGCGCAGCTTGTTGATCTTCTCGTTGTCGCGCCTGATCTCACGCAGCAACTGCATCTTGCGGTCTTCGATAGCCCGCAAGGTGGTGTACTGGGGTTGTTGTCTGATGTCTTCTGTCATGATTCTTCACTTTCTTATTGGGACAATCCACAATCGGTACAAAACGCTGTCGTTCACGGAGCTTCACTCCATCAACAGGCTGGCAAGAAACTTCACGAGCGGTTTCTCCACCCAACGCTTCCGGAAAGCGAGGAAGAGCAGGAACAGAACCACATAGACGGCAGCCACGATGCAGAATGCCCACGCATGCCCTATGAAGGGGGCCATGGCGTAAGCGGCGGCAAACGAGAGGTAGATGAGGATAATCATGATGAGCAGCGTCACCACGGCAGCTATCAAGAGCGCCGTGATGAGCCGCACCACCTTTTCGATGACATCAAGCCTTAGATACTCGTTCTGAAGCCCGATGTAGTGTTTGAGCACCTCGACGAGCTGCCCAATGGTCTCAATGTTCTGATCGTTGGAGAACATAACGATGCTTATTCGGCAATGTCAGCGGCCGCATCCTTGATGTCGTCGGCCAGGTCGACCATCTCCTTGCGCGAGAGATTGATGTTGTGCTTCTTGCAGAAAGTGTCGATGGCATCCGTTATTTTCTCACGAGTGTCGGTACCCTTTTCAGGTGCTAACAACAAACCGAGGGCTGTTCCGGCAATGGCTCCGCCGAGGAAAGCTCCAATGTAACCTAATGTCTTCATAATTGCGTCGAATTTAAATTAAACAACATTTTCTGTTGCAAAATTAGGAAATCTTTCTCAAACTCGCACTATTTTTTCACTCATTTTTTGTTAATTAAAATGTAATTTTGTCATTTAACAAACTTTATGTACCATTTTCATTCATATTTGCGCGATTTTGTGTAATTTCGCACTTTGAAATCGCGACATTAAGTTTCAAACATTAAAATAAGAGTAATTATGAAGAAGTACATGTTCGTTTGCGCAGGCCTTTGCCTGGCAGTGGCTTTCACTGGTTGTAAATCGCAAGACAGTGCCTACCGCAAGGCCTATGAGAAGGCCAAGGCGCAGGAGGCCATCATCAATGAGACAACGACACCGACAGAGAATGTCGTCGTTGCTCCCGTAGAGACAAGACCTTACACCGAGACACCTCAGGTGGACAACTACGACAATGTCTCCGTACGTTCGGAGAGCCTCTCCGTCATCGATGGAGCCGGCCTGAAGAGCTTCAGCGTCGTTGTCGGTTCGTTCTCCGTCAAAGCCAATGCCGAAGGTCTCTGCCAGCAGTTGCGCAATGCAGGCTATAGCGCACAGATAGCCTTCAACAGTGCCCGCAACATGTATCGCGTCATCGCCTCCACCTCCGACGACAAGGCAACAGCAGTACGCAGCCGCAACGAGTTCCGCTCGAAGTATCCCGATGCCTGGCTGCTCTTCAACCAGCGCTAAGCACAGCCTGTGGCAAGGATCCTATCCATCGACTACGGCAAGAAGCGTACAGGAATAGCAGTGACCGACCCGTTGCAGATTATTGCCAACGGGTTGGTCACTGTATCCACACACCAACTCGTGTCTTGGCTCGAAAACTATCTACAGAAGGAAGCCGTGGAGCGCATCGTCGTGGGCGAGCCACGCCAGCCCAACGGGCAGCCCAGTGAGAATCTTCAGCGCGTACGCCAGTTTGTGGCCACATGGACGAAGAAGCATCCCGAGATACCTGTTGAATATGTCGACGAGCGATTCACGTCGGTGTTGGCCCATCAGGCGATGATCGACGGCGGCTTGCACAAGAAGGCGCGGCAAGACAAAGCCCTCGTCGACGAAATCAGCGCCACCATCATCCTGCAGAGCTACATGAGCTCCAGGCAAAACACCCGAAACCGCCTGTCGTAGAACAGCAAGCAAAAAAACCGAAAATCGTAAATTGTATAATCGCAAATCGTAAAACCCTAAATGATATTACCTATATATATATATGGTCAGCCCGTCTTGCGCAAGGAGGCTCAAGACATACCGAAGGACTTTCCACAGCTCGACGAGTTCCTGCAGAACATGTTCGAGACTCTCGATGCCAGCGAGGGCATCGGACTGGCTGCCCCGCAGGTGGGACAGTCGATTCGTGTCGTGGTGATCGACCTCGACGTGCTGGCTGAAGACATGCCTCAGTATAAGGGATTCCGCAAGGCTTTCATCAACCCGCACATCATCGAGAAAGACGAATCGCAGACAGACACATCGGAAGAAGGCTGCCTGTCGCTGCCGGGCATACACGAGAAAGTGGTACGCCCGACGCGTATCCACGTCACCTACGAGGATGCCGACCGCCAGGAACACGACGAGTGGGTGGACGGCTATCTGGCCCGCGTGATGCAGCATGAGTTCGACCACCTCGACGCCCACATGTTCATCGACCGCATCAGCCCCCTGCGCAAGCAGCTCATCAAGAGCAAGCTCAAGAACCTGACGCTCGGACGATACAAGTGTTCCTACCGCACGAAACCGGTGAGACGGTGATAATTGACAATTGATAATTGACAATTGATAATTGACAATTGACAATTGATAATTGAGGATTGAACATTGAGGAAGGTACATAGACTTTTCGTTTTAGTCATTGGTATCGCCACATCGCTCTCGGCGATGGCGCAATACAACATCCAGCGAGTGCTGCTTGCCGGTAAAGGAGCGCTTTACTATGAAGACTATGTCCTCAGCATCCAATATTTCAACCATGCCATCAATGCCAAGCCTTATCTCTACGAGCCCTGGTATCTGAGGGCCATCGCCAAATACAACCTCGACGACTTCAGCGGGGCTGAGGCCGACTGCGACGAGGCGCTCAAACTCAATCCCTACATATCGGGGCTCTACGACCTCAGAGGCGTATGCCGTATCCGACAGGAGAAGTTTGCCGATGCCGCTGCCGACTACGACCAGGCCATCCGCCACGACCCTAACAACCAGGGCTACTGGTACAACCGTGCGCTCTGCCGCCTGCAAGACAAGGACTTCGACCGTGCCAACGCCGAGCTCGATTCGATGATAGCCCGATGGAAGGGCAACGCCAAGTCGCTCCAGCTCAAGGCAGAGGTATGCCTGCAGCAGGGCGACACGACGAAAGCCGCCAAATATCTGGACCGCTCGCTCGACATCGACCGCTACGACGGCGAGGCATGGGCTGTGAGGGCGATGATCAGCATGTCGAAGAACAAATGGAAGGATGCCGACGAGCAGCTCTCGGAAGCCATCCACCTGAAGCCTTCG
>JAGBLC010000102.1 GCA_017635615.1 Prevotella sp. | reverse complement strand
GGGATGAAGAAGGGCTCTACCTACTACGTCTATACAGGCTCTACCGAGCCGACCGATGCCGAAACAGCCTGGCACGGCTTCTATATCGGCAGCTCGGAGAAGGGCACCAGCCAGAAGCTGTCCTTCACCGCCAACTGATTCCCCAACGCGCTTGCTTTTTAACATTACCAGCGTCTGGTTGCGCCTTAACCAACATCCGGTTATCGTGCAGCCAGACGTTGGTTATATGTATTTTTTATAACATTTTGTTGGTATTTTCATTAATAATTTTTACCTTTGCACGCAAAAACAGAGCTTTACTATCAAATTTGATACATATCTACCTACTTATGAACTATAGAAATCTTCTTAGATATACCATTGTGTTGCTGTGTGCCATCGGTTTCACAGCGTGCAGCAACACGCCAAGGAAATACCACATCGGTGTGTCACAATGCTCGAACGACATCTGGCGCGACAAGCAGAATGCCGAGCTGCGCATGGGCGCCTACCTGCACGGCAACGTCGACCTGCTCTTTGCCACTGCCGACGACAGCGACGAGCGACAGGTGCAGCAGATAGACAGCCTCGTGGCAGAGGGCATCGACCTGCTCATCGTAGCGCCCAATCAGGTGGGAACCATCTCACCTGCCATCGACCGTGCCTACGACAAGGGCATCCCCGTCATCGTCTTTGAGCGGAAGACCGACTCGAAGAAGTACACCGCCTATATGGGTGCCGACAACTACGAGATGGGCCGTCTGATGGGCGAATATGTGGCATCGAGGATGAATCACCGAGGCAACATTGTCGAGGTGATGGGACTGAAAGGCTCGTCGCCCGCCATTGAGCGCCACAACGGCTTCAACGCTACGCTCAGGAAATATCCCGACATCCGCGTCGTGGCCACCCTGCAGGGCGACTGGACAGAGCCGACCGCTTACAACATCACGCGCCAGTGGCTCATGAGGAACGCCGAGCAGCAGGTAGACCTCGTCTTCGGTATGAACGATCGCACGGCGATGGGTGCCCGCAAAGCCTTTTTGGAAAACCTGAAAGAATCCCCCTCCCTTGGAGGGGTTAGGGGAGGTCTCCCCCTCTTCTGCGGCATCGACGGTCTGCCTGGCGAGGGCGGTGGCATCCAGCTGGTGCGCGACTCGCTGCTCGACGCGTCGTATATCTATCCCACCCACGGCGACCAGCTCTTGAAACTGGCCGTTGATATCCTGGAAGGAAAGCCCTACGAGAAGGAGACATCGCTCATGTCGGCCATCGTCACCCACGACAATGCCCGCGTGTTGCTGCTCGAGAGCGACGAGGTGATGCGGCAGTCGCAGAATGTGGAACAGCTGCACAAGATGTCCGACGGCTATCTGCAGCGGCTGGCCAACCAGCGCATGTTCACCCTCCTCTCCGTAGGCATCATCCTGCTGCTGTTGCTCCTTTTTGCCGGATTGTGGCGCTACAACCGGCAGAAGGCGCGCATCGCCAAAGAGCGCAACCGCCTGGAGCGCGAGCAGCTCGACTTCTATACACAGGTGAGCCACGAGCTGCGCACACCGCTGACGCTCATCGAGGGTCCGCTGGCACAGCTCTCTGCCACCGACGAGATGCAGAAGGCTTCAGCTGCGACGGCCGACATGCTCGACATCGTGCAGCGCAACGCCGCCCATCTGTCGCGGCTGGTCAACAAGATTTTCGACGCCCAGCAGGGCAACGTCGCCAAGGGCCTGTCGCCCCACGAGATAGACGAGATGATTGTCAGTCAGACACGCGAGGCACACGACCGCCTTCTCAACGAGTCGACAGTGCAGCAAGGCATTGCCAAGGCTTTCGGCGAACAGCCGACGGTGCTCGTCGTCGACGACAATGCCGACATCCGTGCCTACATTCACAGCATCCTGCAGTCGCGCTACCGCATCATAGAGGCCGCCGACGGCGAGAAGGCGCTGACGGTGGCGCGCGAGGAGGTGCCCGACCTCATCCTCAGCGATGTGATGATGCCCGTGATGAATGGTCTGGACTTCTGCAGGCAGGTGAAGACCGACTTCGTGACAAGCCATATCCCCGTCATCCTCGTGACGGCCCGTGCCATGAACCAGCACCAGGTGGAGGGCTACGAGAGCGGTGCCGATGCTTACATCACCAAGCCCTTCGTGGCCGATGTGCTGCTGGCTCGTGTGGACAATCTGCTGAAGAGCCGCCGAGTATTGAAGAACCTGTGGAATCAGCCTGTTGAGAAGCAAGACGTAGAAGTGGCCCAGAACCTGCAACCTGCCTCCCCGGAAGTAAAAGAGGCGACACCGCAGGAGGAAACGCCGCCAGCAGCCGAGAATACCTTCATCACCCGCTTCAAGAAAGTGGTCGAGGAACGTATGAGCGACAGCGACCTCAGTGTGGAGATTATCGCTGCCGAACTGGCGCTGAGCCGTGTGCAGCTCTACCGCAAGGTGAAGGCTCTGACAGGGTGCACTCCCGTCGACCTGCTTCGCAGGGCGCGTCTGAACAAGGCCCTCGAACTGTTGGCCGACCCCGAGCTGACCGTCAGCGAGATAGCCTACCGCGTGGGGTTCACCTCACCCTCCTATTTCACCAAGTGCTTCAAGGACGAGTATGGAAAGGTTCCCGGCGACGTGCGGTGATTGCTAATAATCGTTCGTATGCTGATAAAAATGTTACACTGAAACAATTATTCCACTGTACGAACGATATTTTTCATTGCTTTCTACGAAAGAGGCGTATCTTTGCACCAGATTTATTGCAAAAAGTACTAACCAAATCGTAAAAGCAAATGAAACATCTCAGGTTTCTTTTGAGCGCAATGCTCATCTTTGCGGGTACTATGCTGTACGCGCAAACGGAAATCACCGGCACCGTCGTCGACGAGACGGGTGAGGGCGTCATCGGCGCCACGGTGATGGAGAAAGGTACCACCAATGGTACGGTGACCGACTTCGACGGCAACTTCACGTTGAAGATTGAAGCCGGCAAGACTCTCGTTATCTCTTACATCGGTTACGACTCGCAGGAACTGCCGGCACAGAACGGCATGCACGTCCAGCTGAAGGACAATGCCAAGGAGCTGCAGGAAGTGGTCGTCGTGGGTTATCAGGTGCAGCGTAAGGCCGACCTGACGGGTGCCGTCGCCGTGATGGACATGAAAGGCCCCATCAGCGAGAGCGACCCCAACATGCTCAACTCCATGCAGGGCAAGCTGGCCGGTGTCGACATTGTCACCGATGCCGCTCCGGGCGGTGGCAGCTCCACCATCCGCGTGCGTGGTATGAGCACCGTCAACGCTTGCGACCCGCTCTACGTCATCGACGGTGTGGCAACCAACGAGAACCTCAACTCGCTCAATGCTGCCGACATCGAGTCGATTCAGGTGCTGAAGGATGCTTCGTCGGCCTCTATCTACGGTAGCCGTGCCGCCAACGGTGTGATCATCATCACAACGAAGAAGGGCAAGGACGGCAAGATGGCCATCAACCTGAACTACAATGCCGCCCTGCAGACGGTGGCTCGCACCTTCGACGTTCTCAACGCTGCTCAGTGGGGACAGGCCTACTGGCAGGCTGCCGCCAACGACGGCATTGCCCCGACAGCTGCCGCCGCCCTCTACGGAACGGGTGCCACACCGCAGCTGGTAAGCACCGTCAACGGCTTCCAGACAGCCGACACCGACTGGCAGGACCAGGTGTACAGCTCGGCCTGGACACACAATCTCTCGGCCAGCATCTCGAACGCGTCCGACAAGGGCTCGTATCTCTTCTCGGCCAACTACATCAACCAGCAGGGCTTGATGAGCGAGACGTTCTACAAGCGCATCTCGGCACGCGTCAACTCTACCTATAATTTTAATAAGTACATCCGCGTGGGCGAGAACCTGATGATTGCCAAGTGGGACAACCGCGGTGCCGACACCAATGGCGACCGAGGCATTCCCTACAGCGCCATGCGTCAGCATCCCGCCATCCCCGTGTTCTCTGCTCCCGGTGTGTATGCCGATCCCGTGGCCATGCTTGGCTCCGACATCGACAACCCCGTGCAGACGCTCTACAACATGCGCGACAACCAGAACTCGTCGTGGCGTATCTTCGGTAATGGCTACATCGAGGTCATCCCCGTCAAGGGCCTCACGCTGAAGAGCAACGTCGGTATCGAGCATGTGCAGTTCCTCAACAAGACGCTCACACGCAACGTCCGTGCCACCGACGATCCCGCCAACCGCGCTGTCAGCAGCGGCTACGGACAGGGCGACACCTGGACGTGGACCAATACGGCCAACTATCTGTTCGACATCGCTGCACAGCACCACTTCACCGTGCTGGCTGGTACGGAGGCCATCAAGTATGTCTTCGAAGACCTCGCCGCCACACGCAAGGACTATGCCTTCGAGGATGCCGACTACATGCAGATTGGTTCGGGCTCGGGCACGATGACCAACGGCGGCGGCAAGCAGGAGTGGGCACTGTTCTCGCTCTTCGGAAAGGTAGACTACAACTTCGCCGACCGCTACCTCTTCTCGGCCACGCTGCGCCGCGACCAGACTTCGCGCCTGCACAAAGACCACAACTCGGGCATCTTCCCCGCCTTCTCGGGTGCCTGGCGTCTGTCGGAAGAGAAGTTCTGGAAGAAGAACAACATCATCGACAACGTGAAGATTCGCGTCGCTTGGGGACAGAACGGTAACTCGGCCATCTCCAACAACTATGCTGCCTTCTCAACATACGCCTACGACCTGGGCAACGGTGCCTACGACCTGAACGGCACCAACACCAACGTGGTGAGCGGTATCAAGGTGGCCACAACGGGCAACCCCGACCTGAAGTGGGAGACAACGACGCAGACCAACATCGGTCTGGACGCCTACCTCTTCAACGGTGCTGTATCGCTCGGACTCGACTACTACTGGAAGAATACGAAGGACATGATTACCATCCCGCCGGTGCTCTCCGTGGCTGGTGAGAATGCTGCCAAATACATGAATACGGGTGAGATGAAGAACCACGGCTTCGAGCTCAACCTCGGCTACCGTTCGCCTCAGTATGGCGACTTCTCTTGGGATGCCAACCTCAACATGTCGATGTATCGCAACGAGCTCGTCAAGCTCAACGACGAGGTGAGCATCATTGGCGGCGACTTCCGCCTCATTGAGGGACAGCCCATGGGTGTCTACTACGGATATATCTGCGACGGCATCTTCCAGAACGCCGACCAGGTGTCCAACCACGCCATCCAGGAGGGTAAGGGCGTAGGCCGTCTCATCTATCGCGACATCGACGGCAACGGCGTCGTCAACGAGAACGACCGCTGCATCATCGGCGACCCCAACCCCGACTTCGGCATGGGCCTGACGCTGACAGCCAACTACAAGAACTGGACGCTCTCTGCCTTCTTCTCTGGCGAGTTCGGCTTCGATATCTATAATGGTACGCGCAAGCAGCTCGAGTTCATGACCTACGGCAACCTCTATACCAACCGCGGTGTCGACGTGCTGAAGGCATGGACACAGGACAACACGGGTGCCTGCATACCGGCACTGACCACCGTCGACGACAACAACGAGACGCGTATGTCGACCTACTTCGTCGAGGACGGCTCTTACATGAAGTGTAAGTACATCAAGCTCTCCTATCGCTTCGACCAGCCTTGGATGAAGACGCTCGGTCTCTCGGCAATGAATCTGTACGGACAGGTGGAGAATGTGTTCACCATCACCGACTACAGCGGACTCGATCCTGAAGTACCCCTCGGTGTCTATGGCGCCCGCCTGGACAACGGTCCCTATCCGCGTGCACGCACCTTCTCACTGGGTCTCAACCTGACGTTCTAATTGATAATAGATAATTGATAATAGAAAATTGACAATAGATATGAAGACAACATATAATTTTCTGACGATGGTTCTTGTAAGTTGCTGTCTTACAGCAACAATTACAAGTTGCGATGATATGCTCGACACCGTCCCCCAGGGACAGTTCACGGCCGAACAGCTCGACGACAGCTCGGTAGAAGGACTGCTGGCTTCGGCCTATGCCGGTCTGGAGGCCCACTTCTATGGCAACAACGAGGCCTTCGCAGGCCCGTCGACCAACTGGATCTTCGACGTACGCTCCGACGATGCCTATAAAGGCGGCGGCGGAACGGGTATGGAGGAGAACATCCACCTGCTCGAGGTGAGCGAGGTCAACTCCGACAATGTCAGCTGCCTCAACAAGTGGCAGAACAACTACTATGCCATCTCGCGTGTGCACAACGCCATGCTGGCCCTGCAGAGTGCCACATCGGTGAACAATGCCGACCAGATTATGGGTGAGCTCAAGACGCTCCGCGCCTGGTACTACTTCGACCTCATCCGCATCTTCAACCGCATCCCTTACTTCACCGAGGCCGATGATGTCAACACAAAGCCCAACGACGAGTACACACGCGACGAGATCTTCTCGTTCATCAAGCGCGACCTCACCGAGGCCATCGAGGTGCTGCCCGCACAGAAGAGCAGCGCCGGTCGCATCACACGCACCACGGCACAGGCCATCCTCGCCAAGGTGTGTGCCTTCACCAGCGACTGGGAGGGTGTCAAGCAGAATGCCGACGCCGTCATCAACAGCGGTCAGTATAGCCTCTACAGCAACTTCGGCGACCTCTCGAAGGTCAACATGAACAATGGCTCGGAGAGCATCTTCGCCCTGCAGACATCGACGGCCAACGACAATGCGCACATCAACTGGTCGAACCTGCTCAACTGTACCTACAGCGACGGCAACCTCTACGGCACGGGCGACGACTTCTTCTACGGTTCACAGAACCTCGTCAACGCCTTCCGCACCAATCCTGAGAATGGTCTGCCTTATCTCGACGGTACATTCAACAAGGTGAACGTCACCGAGAACTACGACGGATGTCTCGACCCGCGCGTCGACTTCACCGTGGGACGCATCGGATTCCCCTGGCGCGGACATCTCTACACCGCAGGCTGGTGCCGTGCCTACGACACCTACGGCGAGTATTCCAACAAGAAGGCATGGCCCGCTCCCGAGGAGGCACTGGCAGCATGGCCGTGGGGTGCCAATGCGCTCAACTTCATGTTCATCCGCTATGCCGACATCCTGCTGCTCAAGGCTGAGGCACTCATCGAGACAGCCGCTGGCACCAATGCTGCCACCGACAACGACCTCGTGGAGGCCCGCAACCTCATCAACCAGGTGCGCCAGCGCGCTCAGAACAGCATCGACGGCAGCTATTCGCCGCAGGATCTTGATCCCTCGAAGGCCGACTATTATGTGGAGCTCTATCCCACCGACTACGACGGCAACCTCGCCTGGACGAAGGACCGTGCCCGCATGGCTGTGCGCATGGAGCGCCGCCTGGAGCTCGCCCTCGAAGGCAACCGCTGGTTCGACCTCGTGCGCTGGGGCAACGACTATCTCATCTCGACCATGAATACGTACATGACCGAGGAGTCTGCTCTCCGTCCCTACTATAGCGGACGCAGCGTTTCGGCCAACGAGATCTTCCTCCCCGTGCCCCTCGCTGAGATAGACAACTCCAACGGACTCTACAAGCAGTACTAAATAGCGACATCGAAATAACGGAATAACGGAATAACGAAATTCTGAAATAACGGAATAACGAAACACCGAAGTATCGAAATCAATAAAATCAAAATCACAATGAATATCAAGAATATCATTAAAATTGCAGCTTACATAGCAGTGACCCTCCCCCTCGGGGGAGTTGGAGGGGGGCTCCTCACCAGTTGCTCCGACGTCGACCTCATGGACGCTACCTACAGTGAGACCGTCAGCAACCTCGTGGCCGACTATACCCAAGGCAGCCGCCAGGTGACGCTCCGTTGGGACAACCCCACCATGCAGGGACAGTCGGGCATCCAGATTATCAAGGACAATACCGACATCACGAACATCGACGAGGTGGTCAGCAGCTACCTCATCAAGAAGGCACCCACCAATGTCGACGTGGCCTACACTGTCAAGGCACGCTATCAGGACGGACGCGTGTCAGAGGGACAGACCGTGCGCTTTAACATCGCCTACGAGGTGCAGAAGGGTGGCAACAAGGTGGCCATGCTCGTGCCCGACGACTACACCGCCAGCGACGACGAGAAGGACGCTGTGGCTTGGTTCCAGCAGAACTATGTCAACACGGGCAAGGGCGTGCTCGTCACACCTGCCACCATCGACAATCTCGACATCGAGCAGCAGGCTGCTTGCTGGGTGATGTGCGACCGCATCGGCGTCGAGCACGGATGGCAGAACCTGCCCGGCAACCTTGCTTCGGCTGAGACCATCAACGCCCTGAAGTCGTTCTGCGAGGATGGTGGCAACCTCTTCCTCACCAACCACGCCACACAGCTCACCGTGGCCGTCGGACGTATCCCCGAAGCCTATGCTCCTGGCATCTTCGGCAACGGCGAGGGCGGACAGAACAACGACGTGTGGGGCTCGCAGCCCATCATCGGCAACGCCGAGGGGCAGATCTACGACCATTCGGGCCATGACATCTATCGCGGCATGAACTTCGTCAGCGGGCTCTACGAGCGCTCCATCTACTGCTTCGAGGGTGCCGGCATCAAGGGCGACCACAACTGCATGTGGGACCTCAATGCCTACGGCCTGGCTCCCAATCCCAATGTCGTGAAGGCTTGGGAGGAGACCACCAACTCTACCGTGCTCGGCACGTGGAACCATGTCGTCGACTACTGCTGCGCCGGTATCGTCGACTTCGCTCCGACAACGACCTTCGCTGGTCGCATCCTCGCTGTGGGTCTCGCTGCCTACGAGTGGAACATCGGTGGCACGAACGACTATCAAGGGCAGCTCGAGAAGTTCACCAGCAACGCTATCAGCTATCTGAAGTAAAAGGCTTTCTCATGAGGAGGGGCTTTGGCTCCTCCTCAACTTATAAACTTTTTGCATGGGGGGGAGGGCCCTTTGCTCCTCCTCAACTTTTACACTTTTTGCATGGGGAGGGCCCTTTGCTCCTCCTTTACGCATAATACTCTCGTTAAAAACCAGTGAAGGGGCGGATGTCGTGAGGACAGCCGCCCCCTTTCTTTGTCCCTGCTTCTATATGACTAATGGTTATTACACCGCTTTGCAGTAGGAGGCGACGTGTCTCACGTCGCAACAGCGCATAGGTAGCAATAACGTGGCAGGTGTCACGTTAGGAAACGTGACCTCCTACATTGGCGCACAGGTGGCAATGTAGGGGCGTAACGGCGTTTCCGCCCGCAACAGCGCACAGGCAGCAATGTAGGAGGCGACGTGTCTCACGTCGCAACAGCGCATAAGCAGCGCATACGTGGC
>JAGBLC010000101.1 GCA_017635615.1 Prevotella sp. | reverse complement strand
TAGGAGGTCACGCTTCCTTGCGTGACACCTGCCACGTCTTTGCCACTTATGCGCTGTTGCGACGCTGGGAAGCGTCGCCTCCTACGTTCGCTTAGGAGGCCCACTACTATTATGCAAAAACATGAAGAAAAAGTTGCAGGTTTAGAAAAAAGTATATATCTTTGCATGCAAATGACTTTTGTAAAGAAATAGAATATGGTAGGAACTGCTTATAAAAACCGCACGCGCGATGAAATCATTGCCGCTTTTCACGAGTCAATACGCCGCAAGCGTGAGTGGCAGGAACGGGCAGAACAGGAAATCAGGAAGATTCATCAGGAACGCCTTCAACTGAGCATCTGACGTATACCCGGAATTTTGCTGCACTCATTGTACAGAAGTCCAACCCACGGCTTTCGGAAATCTTATCTGAATTCAACGAGACTATCAGTATTCTGACAAATAAGCCAGAATAAATCAACAGTCCTTTCCTTTTCACAGACCGTCTCTGATGTTGTCGTAGACTATCTCTGACCTCCTCGGAGACCATCTCTGACCGCCTCAGAGACTATCTGCGACGCCCGCAGAGACCATCTCTGACATGGTGATCGTTGTTCTGCTGCCTTTACAAAACAAAGCGACTAAAAGAGAACACTCAAAATATAATTCATGAATAATTTATGGTCAATTGATGGCAATTCATGTTTCAAAACCGCCACCTGCAAGCACAAAACCGCCACCTGCAAGCCCAAAAACGGCTCCTTCGAGTGAAAAGCGAGCATAACGGATGTTAATTGCGTGTTAATAAAGCTTTAACAATAAAGCCAGTCTACCCCTGATTTTGTAACATTGCAACATTGTAACATTAAGAATTAGTACCTTCAACATGTGGACTCGATTAAAAATCGCGTTTTTTACTGATAGAAGTATATATTATATATATTATTATATCATTACTATATTATATATGTACTATTTTAATATTATTAGCTCGATTTTAACTCGTTTTTTCCCGTTTAGTGCGCGTTTTTGGTGCATTGGGCGCCGTTTTTGATTGTGTAGGTGCTTGTTTTTGCATCGTCAGAAAGAGTTTTTTTCGGCTTGCTGTTACATTTGCCGTTCTTGAATGATAACATAACTTAACGTTTCGAGGGTGTGAAGGTACTAAATGTTATTGTTACAATGTTGCAATGTTACATTTTCGGGTTCGGACGAACGGTGGATTGGTCAGAACGGAACGTTATCGTGAAAAGCAAAGAAAAGCGCGTTTTTCTTTTGCGTTTCTCTCATTTTTTTGTAACTTTGTCGCCCAAATAGAAAATATTTGTTTTTAGACCATGATTATATTCTTCAAGACACCATCACAGCATGTGATAGCAACAGAGGTTGACCACCAGCTCAACCCAGAGGAAATCAGTAAACTTTGTTGGCTTTTCGGAGAGGCTGCCGTAGCCGAGGCAAGCGACCTTGAGGGGCAGTTTGTCGGTCCGCGACGCGAGATGATCACGCCCTGGAGCACCAATGCCGTGGAGATAACGCAGAACATGGGTCTGCAGGGCATCACGCGCATCGAGGAGTTCTTCAGAGCGAGAAGCGAAAAGGGCAATGGCGAACCGGCCCCCAGCTCATTCGACCCCATGCTGCAGCGCCTTTACGGACGGCTCGACCAGAAGGTGTTCACCGTTGACATGCAGCCGCAGCCCATCCGGCACGTCGACGACCTCGAGGCCTACAACGAGCAGGAAGGCTTGGCACTGAGCCAGGAGGAGATAGCCTATCTGAAGCAGGTGGAGCAGGACATGGGCCGGCCGCTGACCGACTCCGAGGTGTTCGGCTTCGCTCAGATCAACTCCGAGCATTGCCGCCACAAGATTTTCGGCGGGCAGTTCGTCATCGACGGCGAAGAGAAGGAGGCCAGTCTGTTCCAGATGATCAAGAAGACGACGGCAGAACATCCCTACAAGATTCTCTCTGCCTATAAAGATAATGTAGCCTTCACCGAAGGACCGCGGGTGGAACAGTTCGCTCCCGACGACCAGACAGGGCCCGACTGGTTCCGCGTGAAGGAAATCGACAGCGTCATCTCGCTGAAAGCCGAGACGCACAACTTCCCCACTACCGTAGAACCCTTCAACGGTGCCGCTACCGGTACGGGCGGTGAGATTCGCGACCGTATGGGTGGCGGAACGGGTTCGTGGCCCATTGCCGGCACGGCCGTCTATATGACGAGCTATCCGCGGTGTACATCCCCGAGGAGCGAGGTGCGAGGTGCGAGGTGCGAGAATGGTTGGGAGCAGCTGTTGCCCGTCAGGAAGTGGCTGTATCAGACGCCGGAGCAGATATTGATCAAGGCTTCTAACGGTGCCAGCGACTTCGGCAATAAGTTCGGCCAGCCGCTCATCTGCGGTTCGGTGCTCACCTTCGAGCATCAGGAACAGGGCGAGCAAGGCTACGATCCTGCTGCCTATGCCTACGACAAGGTGATCATGCTGGCTGGCGGCGTCGGCTACGGAAAGAAGCGCGACTGCCTGAAGAAAGAGCCGCAGAAGGGCAACAAGGTGGTCGTCGTCGGTGGCGACAACTATCGCATCGGACTGGGAGGCGGTTCCGTCTCGTCGGTCGACACCGGTCGCTATGCCGGCGCTGTAGAGCTGAACGCCATCCAGCGCGCCAATCCCGAGATGCAGAAGCGTGCCTACAACCTGGTGCGCGCCTTGGTGGAAGCCGACGAGAATCCCGTCGTAAGCATCCACGACCATGGTGCTGCCGGACATCTGAACTGTCTCTCCGAGCTTGTCGAGGAGTGTGGCGGCGAGATAGACATGTCGCAGCTGCCCATCGGCGACAAGACCCTCTCGGCCAAGGAGATCATCGCCAACGAGAGTCAGGAGCGCATGGGACTGCTCATCGACGAGAAGCACATCGACCGTGTGCGCCAGATAGCCGAGCGCGAGCGTGCTCCGCTCTATGTGGTCGGCGAGACGACGGGCGACGCCCACTTCTCGTTCCGCCAGGCCGACGGGGTGAAGCCCTTCGACATGGATGTGGCTCAGATGTTCGGTCATTCGCCCAAGACGGTGATGGTCGACAAGACGGTGGCTCGGAAGCATGCTCCGGTGGAGTATTCGATAGATTCTATAGGAAGCAAAGAGACTATAGAAGGCTATATCGAGCAGGTGTTGCGCTTGGAGGCCGTGGCCTGCAAAGACTGGCTCACCAACAAGGTGGACCGCTCCGTGACGGGCAAGATAGCCCGCCAGCAATGCCAGGGCGAGATACAGCTGCCGCTGAGCGACTGCGGCGTGGTAGCCCTCGACTATCGCGGCCGCAAGGGCATCGCCACCGCTCTGGGACATGCTCCGCAGGCAGGACTCGTCTCTGCCGAGGCGGGCAGCATCCTCTCCGTTGCCGAGGCACTGACAAACATCGTGTGGGCTCCGTTGGCCGACGGTATCGACAGCGTGAGCCTCTCTGCCAACTGGATGTGGCCCTGCCGCTCGCAAGAGGGCGAGGATGCCCGGTTGTATCGTGCCGTCGATGCGCTGAGCCGCTTCTGCCAGGGCATCGGCGTGAACGTCCCGACGGGAAAAGACTCTCTCTCGATGACGCAGAAATATCCCGACGGTTCGAAGGTCATCGCTCCCGGAACGGTCATCGTCAGCGCTGGTGCAGAGGTGACGGACATCCGCAAGGTGGTGTCGCCCGTGCTGGTGAACGATAAGAACACCAATCTCTACCACATCGACTTCTCGTTCCAGCCGACGAAGCTGGGCGGAACAGCCTTTGCACAGACGTTGGGCCGCGTGGGCGACGATGTGGCTTATGCCGATGCCGACGAGAAGATGCGCTTCTACGCTGAGTATTTCCGCGATGCGTTCAATGCCGTACAAGAGATGGTGCGCCGCGGATGGATCCTTGCCGGCCACGACATCTCTGCTGGCGGACTGGTGACGACGCTCCTCGAGATGTGCTTCGCCAACCGCGAGGGCGGCATCCGCATCAACCTGAGTGGCTTCGAGGGCAGCGACATCGTGCGCGACCTCTTCGCCGAGAATCCCGGTATCATCGTGCAGGTGGCGCAGAAGGATGCCCACGAGATGGAGAAATTCCTCGACAGCGAGGGTGTCGGCTTCATGAAGATAGGCTTCCCCACACCGAAGGAGCGCCAGCTCGTCGTCAGGAAGGGCGATGCCGAATATGCTTTCGAAATCGACCATCTGCGCGACGTGTGGTACGAGAAGTCGTACCTGCTCGATCGCAACCAGAGCCTGAATGGCTGTGCCGACGAGCGTTTCCGCAACTACAAGCACCAGCCGCTCGAGATGGTAGCACCACGAGGCTTCACCGGCAAGCTGTCGCAGTATGGACTGCGCTTCGAGCGCAAGGCTACACATCCCGCCAACCCGAAGGCTGCCATCATCCGCGAGAAGGGCACCAATGGCGATCGCGAGATGGCCTACTCGCTCTATCTGGCAGGTTTCGACGTGAAGGATGTGACGATGACCGACCTCATCACGGGTCGCGAGACGCTCGACGAACTGCAGATGATTGTCTTCTGCGGCGGTTTCTCCAACAGCGACGTGCTCGGTTCTGCCAAAGGATGGGCCGGGGCGTTCCTCTACAACCCGAAGGCCAAGGAGGCTCTTGACCGCTTCTATGCCCGTCCCGACACGCTGAGCCTCGGCATCTGCAACGGTTGCCAGCTGATGGTTGAGCTGGGCTTAGTTGACAACTCGTCAACTAAAATAAAGATGCTGCACAACGACTCGCACAAGTTTGAGAGCGGCTTCGTGACGTTGCAGATTCCGGAGAACAAGAGCGTGATGTTCGGTTCGTTGAGCGGTACGAAGCTCGGCATCTGGGTGGCTCACGGCGAAGGAAAGTTCGCGCTGCCCGAGAGCGAAGAACACTACAACATCATCGCCAAATACAACCACGCCGAATATCCCGCCAACCCCAACGGCAGCGACTATCACGTGGCTGGCATCTGCTCGAAAGACGGGCGTCATCTGGCCATGATGCCCCACCTGGAGCGTGCTATCTTCCCCTGGCAGTGCGCCTGGTATCCCGCCGATCGCCGCAACGACGAGGTGACGC
>JAGBLC010000100.1 GCA_017635615.1 Prevotella sp. | reverse complement strand
GTTCCAGCCTGGCAGCGCCATCGTCTTCGGAGGCGACCCCTATCTCGCAACACTCAATCTGAACGCGCTCTACACCGTCAACGGCGTGGCCCTCTCCGACTTGCAGATAGGTCGTAGTTTCTCGTCGAACAACGTGCGTGTCGACTGTCTGATGAACATTGGAGGAACACCGCAGCAGCCTCATGTAGAGTTCGACCTTGACATGCCTACCGTCAGCGCCGACGCCAAACAGATGGTACGCCAGCTCATCAACAGCGAAGAGGAGATGAACCAGCAGGTCATCTACCTGCTCTCCATCGGACGTTTCTATACGCAGAATGCCAACAACGCCGACGAAAACCAGCGTCAGACGTCGCTCGCCATGCAGTCGCTCTTGAGCGGTACCATCAGCCAGCAGATTAACAACGTGTTGGGCACCCTTGTCCACTCGTCCAACTGGAACTTCGGAGCCAATATCTCTACCGGTGACGAGGGATGGAACAATGCCGAATACGAAGGATTGCTCTCCGGTCGACTGCTCAACAACCGACTCTTGATTAACGGACAGTTTGGCTATCGTGATAATGCCAACGCCACCACATCGTTCATCGGCGACTTCGACGTGCGCTACCTCCTGCTGCCCAACGGCAACCTGGCCGTGAAGGTGTACAACCAGACCAACGACCGCTACTTCACCCGTAGCAGTCTGAACACGCAGGGCATTGGCTTTGTGCTGAAGAAAGACTTCAACTCGTGGCGCGACCTGTTTGGCTGGAGGAGGAGGAAGTAGTCACCGCTTAGGCATTCGTTTCCTGGCTTGTCGAGGAGCTTTGGTGGCAATAGTCGGTGGGGCTCATGCCGATGTGCTTCTTGAACGTTTTCGAGAAGTAGTTAGGGTCGGAAAAGCCTGTAGCGTAGGCCGTTTCCGACACATTGTATCCCAGATGCAACATCTGGCACGCCTTGTCGAGTCGTTTCTTGCGGATATAGTCACCCATCGACATGTTGAGGATGTTTTTCATCTTGATGTGCAGCAAGCTGCGGCTGATGGCCAGAGCGGAGGTGATGTCGGTGATGGAGAAGTCGCTGTTGGCGATGTTGTCTTCTACGAGCTGGTTCATCTTCTGCACAAAAGTCTTGTCTAAGGCGCTCAGCGTGGTAGCCTCTTCTGTATCGGTATCACCCTCTACGATTTGCTGCTGGCGCTTCTTGACAAGCTGAAGGATATTGTTCACCTGCAGCTGCAGAATCTGTGGGTCGAAAGGTTTCGCTACGTAAGCCTCGGCTCCGCTCTGATAACCCTGCACGACATCCTCATTCTCGCTTTTGGCGGTGAGCAGGATGACGGGGATATGCGATGTCTGCATGTCGTTCTTCAGCTGTCGGCATAGCTCTATGCCATCCATCTCGGGCATCATCACGTCGGCGATGACCAGCTGTATCTCGTGGTCGTGGGTGAGCTGCAGTGCCTCTTTTCCGTTAGCTGCGGTGACTACGTTATAAAGAGGCGAGAAGAAGTCGTCGAGAAACTCTCGCAAGTCGTTGTTGTCGTCGACAATAAGCAGGGTCAGCGGCTTGTCGGTGGCTTTGTCGGTGGCTGTCGTCTCGGTGTTGTCTGTTGTAGCCAGGGTGTAGGTCTTCATCTGGCTGAAGCGATATTGTTCGATGGGCGTTACGATACTGTCGTCGCGGATGAGGTTGTGCTCGTTGAAGGCGCTGTCGCTGACGTTGAGCCACACAGTGAAGGTGGTGCCTTTCCCTACGGTGCTCTCCACCCGGATCTCTCCCTTCTGTACCTCGACGAGGTGTTTTACCAGCGCCAGACCGATGCCCCATCCGTTGTTGTTGGCATTGTAGCCTCGTTTCGTTTGGTAGTAGCGGTCGAAGATATGCTCCAGCTCTTCGGCTACGATGCCGATGCCGGTATCGCTGATGTCGAGGCGCAGATAGTTGTACGCGTCGTTGCCATGATTCGTTATCGATGCATTGACGTCGATTCCTCCGGTGTTGGTATATTTCAGGGCATTCGACATCAGGTTGTAGAGAATATGTTCCAGATAGGAAGGTGAGAACCAAACGTCCTCGCCGTTGTTCTCGCTGTTGACCGTGAGCGTCAGTCCCTGGTCGCTGCAGGCCATGCGGAAAGGTTGCAGGGCCAGTTCGATGAAGTCGAGCGGGTTACCTTTCTGCAGGAAGAAGGGGAAGCTGTCCGTCTCCACCTTGTTGAAGGTGATGAGCTCTCCGACGAGCTGTTCCATCTTGGCGGCATTCTTGATGGCCATGTCGAGACTCTTCTGTTGGCTCTGGCTCATGCCTACGTTAGAGATGCTCTTCAGCGGTGCGATGATGAGCGAGAGCGGTGTCTTCAGCTCGTGCGACGCGATGGTGAAGAAGTTCTGTCTCACAGCGTCCAGTTCGCGTAGCTTCTCTCTCTCCATGTTGGCGATGCGCACATCGTTCTTCTCCCTCATTCTCACGAGGAAGAGCCGCCATGCAAACCAGCCGATGGCTGCCAAGGCCAGCAGGTAGAGCAGATAAGCCCATGTCGATCGGTAGAAGGGTGGGCGCACAACGATGGTGATAACCTTCTCGGGACAGCGTTCCCATCCCTCGTTGCTGTTGTTGGCGCGGATATGCAGCCGGTACGACCCTGCCGGCAGGTTGAAGCTGGAGAAGCGTCTTTCGTCGTAGACATCGCGCCATTGCTTGTCGATGCCTTCGAGCCACACCTGGTAGCGTATGGTCGACGAGTTGCTGGGCATGATGACGCCATAGTCGAGTACGAAGTGAGCGGCTTGGTCGTGGCTGAGGACGATGCGCTCTACGTCATCGTACTGCCGCAGGTGTACATAGAAGGGGCCGTTGTTGACCTTGACGTTCTGCGGTCTGAAGGCGATGAGTCCGTTGATGGTTCCGAAGAGCATGGTGCCGTCGGCCGTCTTCATCGACGAGGCGTAGTTGAACTGGTTGGAGGGCAGACCGTTGCTCTGTGCTGTGAATCGGTTGACGGCATGCGTTGCGGGGTCGTAGCGGAAGAGTCCTTGGCTGGTGCTGATCCATAGTGTACCACTGTTGTCTTCCTCGATGCTGCAGATGGTTGCTTTCCGGAATTTCTCGTCGTCGAGCGATTGGATGATACCCGTCTTGGTGTTGAGATACTGCAGTCCGCTGTTGTTCGTGCCAATCCATAGTGTGCCACGCGAATCGCGGAAAAGGCTGATGATAAAGTTCTCCAAGAGTCCTTTGCCACTCTCCTTGCTGATGCCCGTCACTTTTTGGTTGGCATGGTCGATGTGGAAGATGCCGCTGTTGATGGTTCCCACCCAGAGGTTGTCTTCGTTGTCAATGTGTAGGGTGTAGATGAACTGCTTGTCGAGCTTGTCGTTGCCCACCGTGCGGAACAGGTCGCTGTCTGGGTCGTAATAGCGTAGTCCCTGCATGGTGGCTATCCACATCCGTCCGCTTTTCTGTTGTGCAAAATAGAACACCCCCTCGGCATCGAGTCCGCGAGCATGAAGGTAGTGAACATGTCGGTGTGTGTGGATATTGTATCGGTAGAGTCCCTCAAAGCGTGTTCCAATCCATATCTCGCCTGTGTTGCGGTCGTAGTATAGTGCGTGGATATTGTTGCCCATGCCGGGAATGCCGTTGAAGACGGTGAATCGCGATGTCTTCCTGTCGTAGATGTTGATGCCCCCGTCCTCTGTTGCTATCCAGAAGATACCGGGCTCTGGCTCTATGATGTCGCGCGGCACACGGGCTTTGAGCGAAGCCGGGTCATCTCCTGGTTCGAATACCTGAAACTGCTCGTAGTCGCTCAGCAGATAGTCAATGCCTCCGAAGTAAGAGCCTATCCATACGTTGCGGTCGCGGTCGAAGAGGATAGAGTAGACGGCATTGTCGCTGAGCGAGTGGATATTGTGATACTCGTGTTGCAGGATTTCTATCTTTCCGTCGGGATGGATGATGGTGATGCCCTTCTCTGTTCCGAGCCATATACGGTGCAAGTGGTCTTCGGTGATACACCTGATGAAGCCGCTTGAGATCTGTTCAGGTGGAAACACCTTCGATGAGCCCTTCTTGGTGTCGATGCACATGACACCCTGTCCGTTGCGTCCCACCCACAGGCGTCCTTTCCAATCGAAGTGGATGGGTACGATGACGTTGTTGCCCTTCATGAAGTCGGCGTAATATTGCGAGGGCAGTCGCATGATTTTAGTGAAGGTCTTGTCGTAGTGGAAGATGAGGGTGTTGGTGGCCACATAGAGTCGGCCGTCGTTGTCGATGTCGAGCGCATTGATCCAGTCGTCGCCGAAGATGGTCAACTTTTCGATGGTGTCTTTCTGTTCGTTGTATCGGCAGAGTGTCGCACCGCCGAAAAAGATGTTTCCCTCGTTGTCTTCTGTCATCGACCAGAAGAGCCCTTGCGGTTGCGAATAGCAACGGAAGTCGTCTGTTTTGCTGCGATAGCGGCAGATGCCGTTCTCCGTAGCCACCCAGAGTCGTTGCTTCTTGTCAACGAGCAGCGCGTGCACCATGTTGTGAGTCAGCGAGTTGTCCTCGTCGTTGTGATAGTAGGTGTAGATGTTATAGCCATCGTAGCGCGACAGTCCGTTGCGGGTGCCTATCCAGAGGTTGCCCTTCGCATCCTGAGCCAGCGCCTCCACCTGCTGATGAGGCAGTCCGTTCTGGCTGTTGATGTGCAAAAACTTGTAGTTGGCTCCGAGCAGTTGCTGCACCGAAGCCACTACAACCAGGATCATGAGACACACGTTTCTCTTCATAACTCCTAACTCCTAACTCCTAACTCCTAACTCAAAACACGGGAGCCTTACTCTTTGCCGACGGCACATCGCCTACGATGTGCGGCCAACCGTCGTGCCATTTCACTTCGTCGAGCAGCAGCAGTCGACCGTCTTCAGGCTTGCTGCGCAGGTACGAGTGGTAGAGCATCCAGTCTGTTCCGTTTTTGTCGGTGACGATCTCCGAGTTATGCCCCGGTCCTACGAACTTGTCGTTCGAATGGAGGATGACCTCGAAGTGGTTGTCCAAGAGACGCTGTCCCTGCTTGTCGACATAGGGTCCGAAGAGGTTGTCCGACCGTCCTACCGTCACGCGGTAGGTGCTTTTAGCTCCTTCGCAACAGCGTCCCTCCGAGCCGAAGAGGTAGTAATGGCCGTCGCGCTTGTGGATATAGGCAGCCTCCATGAAGTCGCCCGCCACGCGCTCAGGCTTCGTCCCCTCCTTGAGCTTCAGTCCGTCGTCGGTCAGCTCTGCTCCGTAGATGCCGTGGAAGCTTCCCCAGAAGAGGTATTTCCGTCCGCCGTCCTCGATATAGAAGGGGTCGATACAGTTTTGAATGTCGATTTCCTTGCTGATGAACAGTTTGCCGTGGTCGGTGAAAGGGCCTTCCGGTCGGTCGGCAGTTGCCACACCGATGCCGCATTCCCATTCGCCGCCCCAGGTAGACATGGCGTAGTACATCACGTAGCGGCCGTCGACGTAGTTGATGTCAGGAGCCCAGATGCCTCCTTTCTTGACGAAGTTGGGGCGTGTCTTGTCGGTGAAGGCTGTTCCGAGGAATGTCCAGTCCACCAGGTTGTCCGACCGGTAGATGGGCAGGTTGCGCGTATTCTCCGTGGCATAGAGGTAGAAGTGTCCGTCAGGAGCCTTGACAACGGTGGGGTCGGGTAGGGACAGGTCGACCACGGGGTTGGCATACGCCTGTGCTTCGTTGGCTTTCAGCATACGCTCCACCTCTTGCTTGGCCTGCTGTCGGTCTTTGGAGAAAATCTTGCGGATGCGCCCCATGTCGAACTTCTGCTGTCGGTCGTAGGTGTAGATGCCGTTCTTCTCCAGCTCGACGTCGACAATCTGCGTGTAGCAGAAGCCGCAGATATGGTCGATGCTGAGGATGACGTTCACCTGGTCTTCCAGTCGGCGGTAGAACTCTTCGAGCGACTCCGGATCCTTGCCGTAGCCCCAGAACTGTCCTTCGGGTGCCACCTCCTGTGCGTTCATCTTCTGGACCCAGCGGATGCCGCCGAACTCGTCGATCATGTAAGCTTCCCCTTTGTAGGGCGCACTTTCGTGTGGGTGCTGCACATAGACAGAGCCATCCTCCTTCTCGCGCAGCTGATCGTACAGTCGGACAGGGTCTTGCTCGTAGGTATGCTCGGCATAGATGTCGGTGAAGCCAGCGTGATAGCCGCCGCTGGTGGACACGACAGGTCGTGTTCGGTCCAGTCGGTGAGTGATGAAGTAGAGGTCGTTTGTCAGTCGGGCGCGCTGTCTGTCGCGGTCAGGAATCCATGTCTCGTTGAGGGGCGACCAGGCCACGATGCAGGGCTCGTTATAGTCGCGTTCGATACATTCCTCCCATTCGGTGATCATATTGCGGCCCGCCACGGGGTTCGTCCAGTCCATCTCCCATGAGGGCGACTCTCCCCAGACGATGTAGCCCAGCCGGTCGGCCCAGTAGAAATAGCGCTGCTCGAACACCTTCTGGTGCAGGCGTGCCCCGTTGAAGCCCGCCTCCTTAGCCAGTTCAATGTCGCGGCGCAGCTGCTCGTCGGTGGGAGCTGTCCATTGTCCGTCGGGATAGTAGCCCTGGTCGAGCACTAAGCGCTGGTAGTAGGGTTCGTTATTCAGGTAGAATGTGCGTCCGCGCAGTTCAGCTTTACGCATGCCGACGTACGACTTGACCTGGTCGACGACCTTTCCGTTGCTGTCTTTCACCGCGTAT
The DNA here is from genome assembly GCA_017635615.1 of Prevotella sp. Taxonomy (GTDB): domain Bacteria; phylum Bacteroidota; class Bacteroidia; order Bacteroidales; family Bacteroidaceae; genus Prevotella. The sequence continues at coordinate 1,099 of JAGBLC010000100.1, read as the reverse complement.
TCCACGTCGTAGAGGAACGGATGCTCGGGCGACCACGTCTTTACATTATTTATATGTGCCGTCAGCGATGCACTTCCGCTGGCACGTGTCTCTCCGCGCCAAACGGTTTTCTTGCCGTCCTTGATGATGACGCTGAGCGCGTGCGCGCCGTCGGTCTCGAAAAACTCGGGCTCCAGGACAAACTGGCTGTTGTCCAGGTCGGGTGTCACGCGCACTTTCTTCAGTCCGCCTTTTGCGATGGGTTCGAGCCATACCGTCGACCAGATGCCCGTCACTCGGGTGTAGAAGCAGGCGTAGCTGTTGAGCTGTCGGCTCTGCTTTCCTCCAGGCTGGAGCTGCGAGCGCACATCGTCCTCGACGTAGACGACGAGGTTGTTGTCGGCTCCGAAGCGTACATATCGTGCGATGTCGACAGAGAACGAAGCTGCTCCGCCGTAATGTTCAAAGACACGTTGTCCGTTGATAAAGATCTGCGAGTGGTAGTCTACGCCACCGAAGCGTAGCATGACGTGCTTGTCGCGCCACGCCTCTGGCACGTTGAAGGTTCGGTGGTACCACAGGGCATTGTTGAAGTCTTTGCGCCCTACGCCCGATAGTGGGCTCTCTACGCAGAAGGGCACTACGATGTGTTCGTCGAAGCCCCTGCTCTTCTCGAGCCCGCGTTCCATTCCGCTCTGTCCGAAGTCGAAAAGGTAGCTCCATTCGCCGTTGAGGCATTGCCACTCAGAGCGTTCGAACTGGGGACGAGGGTATTCCGCCCGTGGTATGATTACTTGCGATGCGGCTTGTCTTGAAGCCGAGGAAGCGAGGGCCAGCTGTGCTAAGCAGAGCAGTAAGGCCATAGAAAAAAACTGTTTAGTCAAGGATGTCATAATGTTGATTTTTATATAAGTTGGCTGCAAAGTTACAACATTTTTTGTATAACCCCTTGTGTGTCCTGAAAAAAATACAATTATTTCGGTAAGAATGTTGTTTTAAGAAAAGAAATATATACTTTTGCATCATGATATATCCTATCGATGAAATAAATGACCAAAACAAATGGGTTTCTGTTGCTTACTGCTTCTGATTTCGGTCAGGATTAACAATAATCAATAAT